>CANGVB010000079.1 GCA_947456995.1 Bryobacteraceae bacterium
TCTGGGGTCCGCAGCGGTCGTTAGAGGGGTCGCCAACTTCACAACGTCTTCGCTCCCACAGGGCATCCACTACATCACGGCTGCCTTCCGGGCAACCCCCACCAGCCCTGTGATCACCTCAAGGGTGATTACTGTGATTGTTACCAGCAATGCATGCGCGGCCTCGGCTGCAAGCTTCACGGCCAGCGGCTTCCGCTTTGACCGAAACACAAATCAGTTTGTTCAGGATATTGACATCACCAATCGCACCGCTCAGGCAATTCCCGGCCCGGTTTCGGTGATGGTGGCTGGGCTTTCTGCCAACGCTACATTGGCCACCCCGTTTGCCCTCAGCACGTGCAATTCCCCTGGTACACCTGTTGTCGATGCTGGCGTTTGCCCCAATGGAGTGCTGGCTCCCAATCAAACGGTTCGTGTCACCTTGCGCTTCAATAATCCGACACGCACTCCCATCAGCTACACACCACAAACCCTGGCCGGGCTGGGCCGCCGCTAATAGAGGACAAAATGAGAAAACTATTTTTCGCCCTATTCTTGACCCTCATGCCGATGTCTGCCGCCACCACCTACAACTTCGAGTGGGATACATCGGTGCTGGCTGCAACCAATGCCAACTTCGTTCTCGATTTCCTCCTGATTGGCGATGTGGGCAACCAGGCAAGCCTCAGCCAGTTCAGCTACGGAGGCGGCTCTGGGCCCAATCTGAACGTTACGCTCGATACAAACGTGAATTTCTTCAATGAATCCATGATCAGCTTTACCCCTGGATCTTTGCTCAAATTCACGCTAGCAGTCACCAACAATGCGCCCCTGTTGCCTTTTGGTGTCCCGGATACTTTGTCACTCTATCTGCTGGATTCGAGTTTGAATTCGATTCCAACGACGGATGCTTTCGCCTCAGCGATCCTGACCTTCGACCTCGGGCCCACTTCGCTAACTACTTTTGCTGGAATCGATCCTCTTGCCTTTACGGCACCAGTTCTGACGAGTGTGTCCGAATCATTTCCGGGTGAGGCTGTACCGGAACCGTCTTCCCTGAGTTTGACTCTTGGTGCCTTGGCATTGTGGTGTCTACGCCGGAAGAAGGCTTAGGGAGCCTGGGCAAGCGCGACCTGGATGCGGCCTTTGGCGGCTGCCAGCCGCAACTCGGCATCAGCTTTGCTGGTGCCGAGTTTGCCCATTACGATCGCTGTTCTCACCAGGCGTCCGCTTGCTTCAAACAGCTCTGAGGCCCGATCCCGATCCACTTCCACGGCCTGCATCACGATTCGGATTGCCCGGTCTACCAACTTTTCGTTGGTGGGCTGTACGTTCACCATCAGGTTGCCGTAAACATATCCCAGGCGTATCAACGCCCCGGTGGACAACATGTTCAGGACGAGCTTTGTTGCTGTGCCTGCCTTCATCCTGGTGGAGCCGGTTACTACCTCTGGGCCAGGCAGCACTTCGATAGCAATATCAGCAGCCTTGCTTAATTCGGAGCTCGGCGAACAACTGATAGCAATCGTCAGAGCCCCCAGTTCTTTCGCTTTGGCCATCGCACCGAGCACGTAAGGAGTGCGGCCAGAGGCGGCAATCCCGCACAGAATGTCTGAGCTGCAGAAACCCATGGCGAGCATTTCTTGTGCGCCCAATTCGCTTGAGTCTTCTGCCCCTTCTACGGCCTTGCGCAACGCCTTGTCGCCCCCAGCGATAAAGCCCTGCACCAGTTCTGGCGAGACGTTATAGGTGGGAGGACACTCGCTGGCATCGAGTACGCCGAGTCGCCCGCTGGTGCCTGCGCCGGTGTAGAAGAGTCGCCCGCCGGCTTCGAGTCCAGCCACAATCGCATCTACTGCTACGGCAATCTGCGGCAAGGCCGCCTCTACCGCCAGCGCTACCTTCTTGTCTTCTTCATTGATGATGCGAAGCATCTCAAATGTTGGCACGGCGTCGATACTTGCCGATGCCGGGTTTGCTTGCTCTGTCAGCAGGGTGCCTAACTTCATGCCACGTTTAGACTCTTCATCAATTTTGAGGTTGCTTCGCGGGTAATCCGGGTGGCCTCGCCAAGTGGCATATCCTTGAGCCCACGCCCAAACACTTCTGGGCTAACGGCATCCTTGTAGCCGATCTCTTTGAGGGCCCCAAAGAAGCCTTTCCAGTTCACGATGCCTTCGCCGGGCAAAAGACGCTCGTTGTCTTTCACCTTCTCTGGAGGCAGATCCTGCGCATCGGCAAGGTGTACGTGGACGATTGCTTTGCGCCCTGCCTTGACGATGTCTTCCGGGGTGGCTCCGGCATGGTGCCAGTGCCAGCTATCGAGGAGCAGGCCGCAATTGGACCCGCACTCGCGGGCGAACTCCAGCATCTCGCCCATCTTCCAGATGAACTCATGCGGGTTGGCTGTGCGGATGTGCAGAGGGCCGAGAAATTCCAGGCCTAAACGTACGTGGCTGCGCTCGAGAATGTCGCACACTTTGCGGATGCGCCCCATCATCAGTTTGCGCTGTTCCGGCTTGGGTAAGGTGCTGGACGATGGAATCCAGGTGGCCATCCGCGGGCAGCCGATTGCTGCGGCGTAGGATGCTGCCTGCGCCAGGCCGGCGAGGTCTTTCTCGAAGGTTGCTTCGTCTTTACGGATCTCCGTCGGCAGCCCGATGGCTCCTGGCTTCACGCCATTAGCCGCGAGAGTTTGTTTGATTGTGGCTGCGGAATCCTTCATGGCGGCGACTATCGGAATCTCCACGCCCGGAAAGCCGGCTTCATGGGCAACTTTGGCCAACTCGGGCCAGGTGGCACGGCCACCGGTAATGACGGGATTGAGTGTGAGCAGCATGTCTGAAATGAGTATAAACGCGAAATCGCCCGCTCAATTGGAGGAGAGCGGGCGATTACCGAGAGCGCTTACTTCTCGTTTTCAACTTTCAACACTTTTTAGAGTGTGGGCGCTGAAATTCGTTACAAATTTCTTTCTACGCCTGGAAACTGGAGCCGCAGCCGCAGGTGGACTTCACGTTCGGGTTGTTGAACTTGAAGCCTGAACCTTCGAGCGACTCGACATAATCCACTTCGACGCCGTCCAGATAGAGCATGCTCGCCTGATCCACAAATACCTTCAAGCCGCTGAAATCATAGGTCTTGTCAAGCATACCGGGGGTGTTTTCGAATGCCATGGAATAGGTGAATCCCGAGCATCCGCCACCAACGACGGAAATACGCAGGCCAGAGGGCTTGGGCTCCTGCGACGTCAAAATCTCTGAAACCTTCTCGGTTGCGCGTTCTGTTAGCTGAATCATAGGTCTTCTCCTTCTACTATATTCAATTGGATCATTTTGGTCCAGTAAAAGTTGCAAAGTTTGACATTGTCGTTTGCTATCGTCGAAGAGTTAGTTGAGATTGTCGAAACGCGCAGGCTTGAGGCTGCGTCCATTGGGGCATGAGCGGGATTAGTGCAGTATTTCCAGTTCCGGCCGTTGCGGCAAAACAACGCACCATTAGAGCCGTGGATCGTTCCCAGAGTGAAGAAGCGCTACTTGTCGCGCGTGTTCAAAAACGCGACGAACTCGCTTTTCGCGAATTGGTAGAGCGCTTTCAGAACAAAGTGTTCTCGATCATCTACGGGATCTTGCGCAATCGCAACGACGCCGAGGATATTTCCCAACAGGTTTTCACGAAGGTTTATTCCTCGATCGGTAATTTCGATTCGCGGAGTTCCCTCCTGACCTGGATCTACAAAATCACGGTCAACGAGTGCTACGACTACCTGCGCAAGAAGCGAGTTCGTAAACTGGTTTACGAGAGCGATATCTCTGAAGACGATTCCAAGTTGATGGAGAATTCAGAGCTTACCCGCGACCAGAACGTCCCTGCCGACGTCCGCCTGGCCCAGCGCGATCTGCTGCTGAAGATGCTTGAGAAGATCAGCGACGAGGACCGCGCGCTCATACTCCTGAAAGAAGTAGAAGGCCACTCCGTGGAAGAGTTGGCACAGCGCACCGGGATGAACGAAAATACGGTGAAGGTGAAGTTGTTCCGTGCCCGTCAAAAACTGCTGAAGGCAGCACAAAGACTGCTGAAGCGTCCGGGCGCATAATAGTAGTAGATCTGTTGTACATTTGCTTTTTGTTTCCCGCCGGGTGAGGCCGGCGAACCTAGGGCCAAAAAAGTGAGAAGCGTTTCGGATCCAACGCAAGTTTTGCGGAGAACTCCCAGTGAGAGAGGTCCCGACAAGGCAAGCGTCCGGCTCGCAAAGGTAATTTGAGGGAAGAGGCACAATATGAAGCCACTAGAAGATGGCTTGGAAGGCATGATCGAATCAGGGCGATTGCCGGACGAAAACACGCCGGTTGGTGCGTACCTGAAGTCGAACCCTGCCGCACGCGAAGAAGTTGCAGCCATGATGGACCTTTCACGTCTCATTCGGGAAAATTTTACGCTGAGTGCAGAGGAGCGCGAAGATCTTGAACCCGCGCCCGGCTTCTACGCCCGCGTTCTTTCCCGCATCGAAGCTCAAGCAGCCCCGCCCAGCATTTGGGACTTTTTCCTTGAGCCTCTCGGCATGAGGCTTGTCTATGCGTCACTGGCCCTGGCCACTCTTCTCTTTACCGCCACGTTCTTTGATGCCAGCCCAATCAGCGAGCCCGAAGTGGCGCAGACGGAATCGATTCCTGCCGCCGATAGCCCCGTGATTGGCGGAGCCTTTCTGGCCAGCGATTCCGGTGGAATGCCTGTTGTGGAATCGAAGAACCCGAATGATGATCGAGGCGCTGCCTTGATGCAACTCACGACCTACGATCAGTAGCAAGATCTCATCCCATGAATGATCGTGCTTCCTGGTCTCATCCCAAGGTCCTAACCGCCCTGCTTGCTGTTTTTCTTGTCGGCGCTGCCTCCGGTGCCCTCGGCATGAAGCTTTACAGCCGGGGTGCATTCAATGCCAACTCGCGAGCCATGCGTGGCATGGACCGGTCTGCTCTGCTTGATTACTTCAAGAAAGAGTTAGATCTATCCGATAAGCAACAACATCAAGTAGAAGACTTGCTTGATGACCACTTCAAATACCTGCAAAGTCTTGGGGCGCAAATGGAAGAAGTTCGTCTCTTCGGTAGAGAGAGCATTTCCAAAACCCTCAATCCAGAGCAGAAAAAAAAGTTTGATAAATTGATGGGCGACTGGCAACGTTCCCAGCGTTAAGGCATCTATTTAAATTGCTGGCTGTATTTTGCGGGAGCCTCAAGTAAAGGCCTCCGCCAACCGATTAACCCTGTACGTGGATCATCTTAGGCCTGCCCTGTTTGCACGCCGGCTACTTGCAACCACGAAAAAAATTGCTAAAGGCAGATTCAATGACAAATACCTTACTTGTATCCCCAACCTCCGGCGAGCTTCTGGCTGCTGAAATTCGTGTTTCTCCCAAATACCTCGAAGACATTCTTGAAGCGCTCGCGTCCGCACCCTTCCCCATCAATCCTGAACTGGATCACACTG
Source organism: Bryobacteraceae bacterium (assembly GCA_947456995.1). Lineage (GTDB taxonomy): Bacteria > Acidobacteriota > Terriglobia > Bryobacterales > Bryobacteraceae > Bryobacter. Next base: position 5,470 of record CANGVB010000079.1, read on the forward strand.
CTTCTTCGCTGACGCAGGTACGTTTCCCAATCTACGATTCCCAACTGGATTTGCTCCGCGAGATTCTTGTTGCTGCAGGCTTCCCGCAAAGCCTTCTCGAAATTCACAGCATGGCTGCCGAACTAAACTATTAGTTTGACCGAGGGCCCCCAACTCCGCATCATTTCCGCGCCACCAGCCGGTGGCAAATCAACTCAGCTACTGGTGAGTCTCCGCGCCGCTCTGCTGAAGCATGAATGGTCTGTCAGGCTGCTGGTTCCCTCGGCCACGATGGCTGAACACATGCGGAACCAACTGGCGCGTGAAGGCCACGTTCTTCGCAAGGCCACCGTCTCAACGCTGACTCGTTTTGTTGACGATCTCAAGCTCTCGCAACCCGGCCCTTCTCCCTCTGCTCTCGAATCGATCATCAGGGCTGTACTCAATCAACGTTGCCCCGCAGAGTATGAGGAAGTTGCTGCGCAGGCAGGCTTTGTTCGCCACCTCGCGTCCTCCTGCGACGCGCTTGCTCTGGCCGGTGTTGCACCGCAACAACTGGAAGGGCCGCTGGGCGACGTATATCGTCGCATCCTGAAGTCTCTCGATGAGCAGAAACTGGCGTTGCGTGGGCAACGCTTACAGCAAGCCACCCAGAAAATTGACCAGGCCGATCTTGGTGGCGCGTCCAGAATTTTGCTCGATGGCTTCTTCAGTTTTTCGAAGACAGAAGAGGCTTTTCTTGCTGCCCTTAGCAAGCGAATTGTTGTTGAAGTGACTCGGGCGGAACCAGGCGCCGGCGCTCCCATCTACCGCCAACCGCGCATCAACACCCTTGCTGCAACCGACCGCACTCACGAAGCGCTCATCATCGCTGAAGGCATCCTTCATCTGGCATCTCAGGGTGTGGAACTGCGACGGATCGGAATTCTGCTGCGCAGTCCCGAAGTCTACGCGCCAATGATCGAGAGTACTTTGGCCCGGCTGGAGATCCCGTCCCGCTCCTATCTGGGCACGCCGATTACAGCGCACCCTGTTGTTGTGTTTCATCGCGCGATGCTCAAGGCGGTGGATGCCGGATGGGACAACGCTGATCTGCTCAGCGCCATGCGCTGGCGCTTTACTGGCCTTGGCGGTACGGCTTCGGGCGACGGTCTGGAGCGACAGGTACGCACCGCGTTGCCGTCCAGTAGTCTTGAACTCTTTCCGCAACTGGAAGCCTTCAAGGATTGGCCCGGCCAGAAGTTTCAGCCTGTTGAAGCTGCGCGTCAGCTCAAGCGCCTCACCCAGCTTCTCGAAGTCCCAACCCGTCTCGAGCCAGACCTCAAGACGGCCTGGCATTGGCACCAGCGCGCCTCTGCCATCAGAACTCTCCATGACGTCCTGGATTCAACGGCCACCTCGCTCAGTGACGAGCCAATACTGCTGAGCGAATTCTGGCAAGCCACCGAATCGAACCTTGCTGATCTCAGCCTTCACGAGCGTGACGCTCGCCGCAACGTGGTTCACTTGATGGATCTTTTTGAAAGCCGTCAATGGGATCTCGACTACATCTTCGCGCCTGGAATTTCGGATGGAGAATTCCCGCAACGCTTCTCGCCCGATCCGCTTCTGCCGGAGAACCTCAAGAAGACCTTTGGCCTAAAGACGCTGGAAGACCGGCAAGCCGAAGAGCACTTCCTCTATGAGATGCTGCTCACCAGAGCCAGCAGGCAGCTAACCCTTATCTATCCGAGGATCAATGCCAAAGGTGACCCTCTACTGCCCTCTCCCTTGTTGGCCGGCAAAGGTGCTGCGGCCAAGCCCATTGAAGTCTCTACTCCTGCCTCCGGCTTTACGGAATCTTCAGGCCAATTGGAGCGCAACTATCGCGAGGCGCGCCCCTGGTCAGCGAGTGAGTTTGAAAGCTATCTCGCCTGTCCCTGGAAGCATTTCGCGGCGCGAGGCCTGAAGCTACAAGGCCTGCCGGAGACTCCAGCCGAAAGGCTCAATGCTCTGCTTCTCGGTACCGTCGCCCACAATGCCATCAAGATCTGGACGCAGGATTCGTCCAAAAATATTGAGCAAATTGGTGAACGAGAGCTCGAACGAGCGTGCCGCGAAGCGCGCGTGCCATCCGGCTACCAGTACGAACGCGAGCGCATCAACCTCTTGCGCAACTTGCGTCTCTATGCGCGCAACGCGCCTCCCATTCCAAGCGGCTGGACCACTTACCTCGAGCAGTCTTTCTCGCTTGAGCTCGAAAATGGCCCTGCGGTGCGAGGCCAGATCGATCGCTATGATCAAAGCCCCAACGGGGAGATTCACGCTTACGACTACAAGTATTCGAAGGCCACCGGGCTCGATGAAAAGTATCCGATCCAGGGGGCTCTCTATGCAATCGCACTGGGGCCGAAGGTAAGCCGCTTCAGCTTTATTGCGCTGCGGGAAGAAGCCCGCGCGGCAGTGCTCGAGTCAAACCTGCTCGCCAATCAGGTAACGCTTGCCCGCGAGATGATTGGCAAGATCGTCGCGGATGTGCGATCCGGCAAGGTGCCGGTGCAGCCTCTGAACGAGGAAAACTGCAAGTACTGCGACTATATGGATGCCTGCCGAATCCGCTTGCGCAATGCGGAAGAAGAAGCCTCCGCAATCTCAGTTGAGGCGGTGCAGGAATGAAGCTCACTCCGCAGCAGCATGCCGCGGTTCATCGTATCGGCCAGGACGTCTGTGTCATCGCCGGGCCGGGCAGTGGCAAGACCCGCGTTCTTGCCGAACGCTTCGCCTGGCTGGTGAGCGAAAAGAACATCTCCCCGCGCAACATCCTCGCGCTCACCTTCACCGAGAAGGCGGCAAATGAGATCAAAGAGCGGGTATCGAAGTCGAATCATCCCGACATCGAGTTCGCGCCGATCTCTACCTTTCATGGCCTTTGCAAGCGCATCCTCAGCGAATTCTCGATCGCTGCAGGGCTTGACCCGGCAACCCAGCTTTGGGACGAACGCATCGCCGACGCCGAACTCCACAGCAGCGCCGAACATGTGCTCAATCAGGCAGCAAGCGAACAACGTCCTGCGCTGCGTCGCCTCTTCACCACCTGGAACACGGCCAATCTTGTGCCGGACCTGTGCGATCTCTACAACAAGATCCGCTCGCTTTCCGACGAATTTCCGCAGCCATCGGAGCCCCCGAATATCCCGAGGTTTCTTGCTGAGTTCGCAGCTCTTGGCGAAGACGTTGTTGCTGCCAAGGCGAGCACAGTCATCTCGCAAGGCTTCCACGAAAGGTTCTGTGAAGCCTTTGCACTCTTCAAGCAACTAGGCTATGAAGAACCGCGTTGGGACCACATCGCCGCCATCTCCAGCTTTCCCAAACGAGGCAATCTCCCGAAGGGCCTGAAAGAACCCGCCAAGCAATTCTACGAGCTCTTTGATGTCATCAGTGCAACGCTTGTATCGGCGCTGGTGGGGCCGGAGCGCAACTACCTGATCGAGATCCTCCAGCGCATCGCAGACGCTTATGATCAACGCAAGCGCAATGCCGCGCGCATGGATTTTCACGATCTCGAGCACAAGTCGATTCATCTTTTGCGAAACAACAAGGCTGTGCGTGAAGAGCTGCAGCGCCGCTTTGAACACATCCTGATGGACGAGATGCAGGACACCAATCCTGTGCAGTGGAAGCTTCTCGATTTGATCCGTACTCCGGGTACCTTCTTTGCTGTCGGCGATGTGAACCAGAGTATCTATGGCTTCCGCTTTGCTGCGCCTAAAGAGTTCATCGAATACCGGGACAGCATCGAGGCGCGCGGAGGCGCGATTGATTTTCTCGGCGACAACTTCCGCTCACGTGAAGACATCCTGCACTTTACGGAGACGGTCTCGCGAGACCTTAAGGGGCTCGAGCCGCCCAACCTGCGCGCTGGCCGCAACTTCAAAACTGAAAATCTTCCGGTTAGCCTTCACGCGTTCGAGCAACACGTTGACGAGTTTGAGTGGCTAGCCTCTGAGATCAAGTTCCTTGAAGAGACTTTTCTCGTCGAGCCCAAAGACGGTAGCCCCTTGCGTCGTCTTCATCTTGGAGACATCGCAATCCTTGTGCGCACCACAAGCAAGGCCGAAGCAATCGCCTCGGTAATGGCCGAGCGAGGCATCCCCTTCACTCTGGGGGGCGGTCGCAAATTCTTCGACACGCAGGAAGTGGCAGACTGCATTAGCTATCTCGAGGTCCTGGCCAACCCCCTCAACACGATTGCCCTGGCCGCTGTGTTGCGCAGCCCTTTTGTGGGTCTTACGGATGATCAACTGCTCAGCAACTTTCAGCCTCAATCTTTTGCAGAGCGTCTTGAACGGCAACGCAACCAGTTAGACGATGTCTGTCCAGATCGCTTTCTGATCGAAGCCCTGGATGCTTCCGGCTACCTGCAAACATTGAACCCTGGTGGACGGGCGAACGTTGAAAAGTTTCTTCGGATCGTGCGCGAGCAGTGGCAACAGGGCCCGAGTAACATCCGCGACTTCGCTGACACCATTCAGCAGATGCGCACGGCCGCGCAAGAGAAATCAGCACCCGTTGCGGGCATCGGTGCTGCAGTACAGATCCTTACGGTTCA
>CANGVB010000080.1 GCA_947456995.1 Bryobacteraceae bacterium
ACAGGACCCGCCGATGGTGCGCGAGTATCTGAGCATGGCGCTCTTTCGAAGGGCTGGCCTTGCTGCGCCGAGAGAAGTCTACATTCACATGTATGTGAACGGTGAAGACCTTGGGCTGCAACTGGCAATGGAGTTTATCGACAAGGTTTTTCTGAAGAGTGCGTTGAAGGAAGATTCGGGGGACCTGTATGAGTATTCCTGGGTGGACGTATGGAATTGGAATCCGCGCGGGGACTTGGATTCGCACTATGCCCCTGAGCCTTTTGAGCTGAAGACAAACGAAAAAACCGCTCCGCTCTGGCCGCTGCGCAAATTGACAGAATCGATTGCCAGCGCCGATACCTCGAACGTGAAGGAACAGCTCGAATCGCAGATCGACATCGATCTTCTGATCCGGCATCTGGCTGTTGAGGTTTTTCTGGCCGACATGGACGGCTTTTGCGGCGACGTTGGCACGAATAACTTTTACATTTACCGGCGCTCTGCCGACAATCGATTCCAGGTTCTGCCCTGGGATAAGGATGCAACCTTTGTCGACTACGAGCGCGACATGTGGAAAGGCATTCCAGAAAACTCTCTGACTCGCAAGATCCTCGATCACCCAAGCTATCGCCGCCAGTTTCTCAGCGAATTAGGCAAGATTCTCAATCTAGTAGAGACTGATGGCAATTGGCTTGCGAGACTTGCCAGCGATACGCTGACACGAATCCGGCCATGGGCGAATGCCGATCCGGTGAAGAAATACTCGAATGAGGTTTTTGAACAGAGCGCTACGGATCTTCAGTATTTTGTGGTGGAGCGTGCTCGATTGCTTCGACTGGCCCTGGCGCGCGAGCTAGTGCTTTGGTACTGAATACGACTGAGGACCACAAGTACAAAAGCGGCTTGCTAAGGTGAAGACCTGTCTTATAGCCTAGGGCTTGGCCCTTAAGTTTTCTCGTCGGCAGCTTCTATTGACAGGTATGGTGAGTCCGCTCTGCTTGCGGGCGCGCGCAGGCGTTGACGGCCCGTGGTTGCAGGACGTGCAGGGCAATCGCGCATCGCTGTTGTGGACTGGCGGCAAGGACGACGGCATCCTGGTTTGGGAATCGGCCGGGCGAGGCAGGATTGAGGTTGTTGCGCAGCCGAGTCTGCTGCCTGATGGCAGAACCTTATGGAAGGCACGCCTTGAAGGGCTGGGGGCGGACGCGGAAGTACGCTTCTGGGTTGGCACGGCATCGGGTGGCACTGCATCGGGTGGCACTCCATCGGGTAGCACGGCATCGGGGAAATTCACCACACGATCGGGACAAACGGGACGATTGCGATTTCTCGCCTTCGGTGACAGCGGTACGGGGAGTGAGGCGCAGTTGCAGCTTGCGGACCGGATGTCGCAAGAGGCGGCTGATCTGATGCTGCACACCGGCGACATTGCTTATCCGCTCTCGACGGACGAAGCGCTGGAAGAGTTCTATTTCAAGACCTATCGCGGGCTGATGAGCCGGATGCCGTTTTATCCCTGCCCGGGGAACCATGACTATGTGGATGACCTGGTTCCATACCGAAGATGGCATTCCCTGCCCGCCAGCCCTGGAGTAGTAGCAAAGGATCAGGGGCGTTATTACGGTTTTGAAGCCCAGGGCGTGGAGTTTCTTTCACTCGATTCGAACGATCCGTTATGGGAAGGGCGTAATCTCCTGCCCTGGCTTGATGGGCGACTGGCTGCCAGCAGGGCGTTTTGGCGGATCGTATTTTTTCATCACCCTCCCTACACCTCGGGCAATCATGCCAAGGACGAAACCTGCCGGCTGGCGAGAGAGCAGCTGGCGCCGCGCCTTGAGGCAGCCAGAATCCCGCTGGTGCTGAACGGCCATGAGCACAGCTATCAGCGGATGCTTTCCGGGGCAACGAACTATGTGATCAGTGGCGGCGGGGGCGGGGGGCTTTATGAGTCTGGCCCTCATGAAAAGCTGGTGCTTGGTGGCACCTGGCATCACTATCTGAGGGGAGCGATCGACGGCTGGCGGATGCAGCTGGAGGCGGTAGGGCTGGAGGGTGAGGTTCTGGACCGGCTGGAGATCGCGCCTGAGCCGACACTGCGCAGTGTGGTGAATGCCGCCAGCTTTCAGCCGAAGGTTGCGGCCGGGAGCCTTGTCTCGGTATTTGGCTATCACCTGAGTGCTGGGCAGCCGGGCTTGAAGCTGAGTTTGGATGGGCAGCAGGTGAATGTTATCGGGGCCTCGGGCGGGCAGTTGAATCTTTTGCTGCCGCAGAGATCTCCAGGGCGGGCAAGCCTGAGGGTAGAAACACCGAACGGGGCGGCATCGATTGAGTTTGAAATTGTGCCCGCGGCACCAGCATTGTTTCGAGACGCACAAGGCCGGCCTGTGTTGAGCAGGGCGGGGCTGAAGGCAGGGGACAGAGCGCGAGTCTACCTGACGGGCTCTGGCGGAAGGCGGGTGAGGCTTCGCGCGGGAAGAAACGATCTTGGGCTGTTTACGGCGCAACCGGTATTGACGCTGGCTGGGGTGGAAGAAGTTGAGCTGGTGCTGCCGGTTGGGTGGGAAGAACTGCAGGTGGAGGCAGGGGTTTAGAGCGGGGCGGTGCCTGGCTTCAAGTGCCTGGCTTCAAGTGTTGACTGAGGAGCGCTTCGAGAGTGCTTCGGTGGGTTGCCCATCTCGATTCGCTGGTGGCATTGGCGGGGAGGAATTGCTGTAGTAATTTCGCGTAATCCGAGAGGTTGTAGAGCGGCAAGCTTTTTGCGCGGTAGTCTTCGGCGGTGGGAGGGCGGAAGTAGCGGAAGGCAGCGGGGTCTTGTGGGGTGAGGTCTGGACGGTGGCCGCGATCGATCCACTTTATCAATTCAAGAAGACTGTCTATGCCCAGACGGTAGAGGTCTGGGATGTAGGATTGGACCGCCCGGCCGGGTGTGGCGGCGAGACGCGAGATGGAATAGACGGGGCCGGTGTCGATTCCCCGGTCGAGTTGGTGTACGGTGCAGCCCAAAAGCGGCTCCTCATTCCAAAGCGCCCGTAGTGGGGCCAGGACTCCGGCGTAGCCAGGGAGGACGCCCGGATGGACGTTGAAAGCGCCGAGCCGGGCGAGGGCCAGGATGTGCGGTTTGAAGATCAGGCTGAAGCGGGCACTGAGGATGAGGTCTGGGGCCCAGGTGCTGAGCCGGCGGGTGCTGTCGGGGCCGTTGATGTCATATTCGCGCTCGATAGAGATGCCGAATTTAGTGGCGAGTCTGTTGAAGGTGAGCCATTGGCCTGCGGTGCCTTCGCGATCGAGGGTGGGAAAGAAATGGTGGAGGGGATATTCGCGCTCGAGGAACTTTTCGGCGCGCAGTTCGGGGATCGAGTCTTCGCCGGTGCGGGCTTTGTCTGAGAGAAGGACTCGGATTTCGTGTTGGCGAAGCTCAGGCAGCAGGTAGTTGAGGATCACAGCGCCGAAGAGATCGTTCTTAGTGCAGAGCAGGAGCTTCATGGTTGGTGGGGTGGATGCTTGAGGGTTGGCGGCTTTACTTTTCGCTCAGGAAATAGCTTCGTCTGGTCGCAATGGGTTGATGCCATCGTAGCGGGCGAAGTCTCGTGGGTTATACGTGAGAATCTGTGCAATGCCGTGCACCTGCATGGCTGCAGCAATTCGGGCGTCGTGAACTTGAATTCCGCTTACCTGATACTGAACGATCATCTGGCGCCACTTTGTGTAAACGAGAGGGGTATCGTGAAGGACGGTAAGAATGGGATCAAGCCTGTAGAGCCGATTCTCAGTCTCATTGGGTGTCAGGCCTCATTGGGTGTCAGGCCGAGTCCGTTCTTGTCCGCTGGACGGGTGCACACATTCCAGAATTCGGCGATATTCTGCGGGAGAACACACAGTGGTTCGTCTGCGGCAAGAAAGGATTTGATGGCCTTCAAGGAAGCCTCGCCCAAAGGATGCCCCTGTTGGATGCTGAAGATCAATACGTTGGTATCAACAAGGACGGCCACTCATCAGTCTCGCTGGTAGATCTTTTCGCGGCTGACGCTTTCGAGAGAAAGAGTGGGTAGATTTGCGGGAAAGCTATTGGCCCATGCCTCGAATGCAGCCGCTTTTTCGGAGCCGGTCAGCGCTGGCGCTGTGGTTGATTGGGTTGCAGGGCTTGGCTGTGAATCGAGGGCTTCGTTTTCGAGAAGGCGCTGGATGAAGGCTTCGAGCGACTGTCCGTGAGAGAGTGCGCGGGCAAGAAGCCGCTCTTCCAGTTCCGGTTTGATGTCTACACTTAAGGTCATCTTGGGGCTCTTCATTTTTAATGGTATCAGCCCGATTCCCCCCCTTGATTGGCTAGTCCTATCGTGTGCGAGCCCATGCGCTTACAAGCGTTCAGCCCATCATCCTTATGAGAGTGGGGAGTTGACACAATGTGCCAAGGGCAATATGGATGGAGCCATGGTGAAGCAGTGGGAGATGGACTGGGATGAGGCTTTTTTGCAAGTGAAGGCCAAACTGGATCGGGGTGGGGGTGAGGTGTTTGAGGAATTGCGCGAGAGGATCGAGGAGCGGCGGTTGGCGAAGGAAGGGTGAGGCTGCGGGTGAGATTGCCGAGCTGCGCGACAATAACTGAAACACGATGCACTCCATTCGAAACATGACGGACGCAGACATTGCCGAGGTGGACGCGATATTGATGGCGGCACATCTGGTGCAGTCGAGCTATGCGACGATTCTGGCTCGTAACTTTCATCTGACGCCGGATTGCTGGTGGGTGCTGGAGCGGGAGGGCAAAACGATCGGGGTGGTGGGGGCGACTGATTTTGGACCCTTTGCCCACATTGGGCTGATGGCGATTCATCCGTCGGCGCAGAGTGGGGGCACGGGGTCGCTGCTGTTGCAGCATGCGCTCGATGAGCTAGACAAGCGCGGGTTTGAGTCGATTACGCTTTATTCGACCGATGCGGGGCTGGGCTTTTATCCACGGCACGGCTTTGTGTGGCAGGGCATCAGTACGGAGTGGCAATTGCGGAAGCGGAAGGCGCACAGCCGGGATTACAGGGTGAGTGTGTGTGCGGATTTTGCGCGGATTGTGGCAGTGGATCGTGGAGTGTTCGGTGGGGAGCGAGGGGCGCTGCTTGCGGCGCTGGAGGGGGAAGCGCCGGGGCGGATGCTGATTGCTGAAGATGCAGAAGGGGCGATTGTGGGTTTTGTGGTGGCGCAGCCGAAGGTGCTGGGGCCGTTTATGGCGTTGTCCCGGCAGGCGGCGGCGGATTTGCTCGATGCGGCGCTGGATTTCGAGTTTGACGGGGCACCGAGGGTGGCGCTGCCGGATGCGCATGCCGATGCGGAAAGTCTGATGGCTGAGGCGGGCTTTGTGCCGGTAAGGACTTCGCGCTACTTCATACGCGGGAAAGCGCCGCGGCAAAGGCGGGATCTGATGTACGGGCAGGCGGCGTATTCGCTGGGTTAATCGCCAGCGCGGGCGGCGGCTTCGGCGCTGAGGGCGGCTTCTTTGGCGTTGCCCTTGTTGTCGTGGACGGCATGGACACGATCATCAAAGCGGCCGAAGATCATCTTGCCGGCGGTGGTTTGCAGGACGCTGGTAACGGCGATATCGATGGTTTTTGAGATCATGCGTCGCGCGTTATCGACCACTACCATGGTGCCGTCGTCGAGGTAAGCTACGCCCTGGCTGTGCTCTTTTCCTTCTTTGAGGATGAAGACGCGCATGAGTTCTCCGGGGAGAACGACGGGGCGCATGGCGTTGGCGAGCTCGTTGATGTTGAGCACCTGAACGCCGTGGAGCTGGGCGACTTTGTTGAGATTGAAGTCGTTGGTGAGGATCTTGCAATCGTACATTTTGGCCAGTTCGATGAGCTTGAGGTCGACTTCCTTGACGTTGGGGAAATCGTCTTCGACGATCTGGATGTTGACCTTGGTCATTTTCTGGATGCGCTGGAGGACGTCAAGGCCGCGGCGGCCGCGGTTGCGTTTGAGGGAGTCGCTCGAATCGGCAACCATTTGCAACTCGCGCAGTACGAATTGGGGGATGACCATCACTCCATCGAGGAAGCCGGTTTCGAGGACGTCGGCGATGCGGCCATCGATGATGACACTGGTGTCGATGATCTTGAAGGAGGAGCCTTTTTGGGCATTTTCGCCGCCAAAGATGCCGCCGAGGGCAGAGAGATTGAGAAGGTCACCTTTGGTAGCACCAAGAATCAGGCCGACATAGCCCATGAGCAAAAGCGTGGTGAGCTGGAGGAAAGGAATGGTGGAGGATGAGTCAGTGATGGACTGGCGGAGGATCAGAGAGATCATCAGGGCGCCGAAGATGCCTAGGATCGAGCCAATCGCTGCACCGATCAATCGTTTGAGGCTGACGTCTTTGAGACGCATTTCAAAGACGACGACGGCAGAGCCAAAGAATAGCCCGAGGCCTGCGGCCAGCGGGGCATCGAGTTGGAAGGGGCGGAGGAACCAGGCGCAAACGGCCAGGAGGGAAACGAAGAGGGCGCGGATAAGGAAGAGGTCGAGCATGAAATTTACCCAGCCGGTGGACCTATGGCGAATCCCTCCGAATGCCAAAAGTCAAAACCCGGTGCCTAATTTTAGCACCGGGTTTTGAAATGTAAAGACTGAGCGAATTTGCGAGACGCGAAAAATAGATTCGAGAGAATCGCTGGGGGCTAGAGGGCTTTGGCGAGTTCTTCGGCAAAAGCGCTGGTGCCACCTGGCTTACCACGACGCTTGGCTGCGCGGTTGCGATCTGCGGAGTTGGCAGAAGCAGCGGCAGTACGGTCGCCTGCGGGAGGACGGTCACCCGTGGGGGGACGGTCGCCAGCAGGGCGATCTCCAGCAGGACGCGTGTCTGTACCAGCAGAACGTGCGCCCATTGGGGCACCTTCTCTGCGACGGTCAGCACCCATGCCGGGTCTGCGGTCTTCGGAGCGTCCCATCGGAACGCCGGTCTTGCCCTTGGGGGGTTGAGCCGGATTTGCGCGCAGGAGCTTGTCTTCAAGCGGGGCACGATCAAATCGGCGAATGATTGCCTGCATCTCTTCCGCATTGGGAGCTTCGATGAAGGCAAAGCCTTTGGATTCCTGGGTCTCGGGATTGCGGATTACTTTGATGGAATCGGCAACCAGAGCTTCGGCATTCAACCATGACTGGATGTCATCGGCCGTAACCCAGGTGGGTAAATTGCCAAGAAAAACGGTAAAACTCATTCGGTGGGGCGTCTCGCTAACAGGGGATCTGACGAAGGTTGGAAAATTTTCGTAGTCGTCAGGCAGTTTTTATGCTAACACCAAACAAATTGGCTTACAACGAATTCATGAAATTTCATCCAATTTTTTTATTGCTTTAATTTGAGTCACTTGGTGGGGGAGTGGTGACGATTGAGGTGCGCTGGAATTGAATTTGGTAGCAAGAATGCAGATTGCGCCGATAAGGGGTACCAGAGCAGTTTGGACCCATGGAAACGACTGATATCAAACTCGAGACGCCGCTGGCGGCTGAAATTCCGGAAAACGAGATCGGACACTCGCTCCTCGCGCTGATCCAAACCCATACGGACGCGGGTGCGGCTTCTGTTGAAGAAGCTGAAGCGGCAGTTGCCAGAGAAGCCTCTGTTGCCAGAGAAGCCACGGTAATTGAGCAGACTGTGATCGAGCCGACTGTGATCGAGCAGACTGTGATTGAGCAGACTGTACAGAACCCGAGGATGCAAACGCATTCCCTGCGAATGGCCGAAATGTACCTTGCCATTGGCGAACTGCTCGAATTGCTCCACGCCCGGGTAGTAGAAAATCCGCCGGCAACTGGTTCTGCCGAAGGAATCCACGAATTGATCCAGGCCAGCGAAGAGCGTCAATGCAGCACGATTGAGGCTGCACTCAAGCAATGGGAATCCGAGCGCAAATCGCAAGAAGCCGAGCGGATGATTCATATGGAAACGTTGCAGGTGCAGGCTCAAATTGAAGTGAACCGGCTGCTTCGGGTGATGTGGCTGGGAACCGGACTTGCGGCAGCCGGAGCAGGTATTGCGCTTTTTTTGATGCGTACTTGATACGCTCGTAAGGATGGCTCGCGCATATTCTTCAGAACCCCGTACAGTCCCCCAAGTCGACACGAAACTACGCAAGATTGTTACCCAGATCCCGGCACCGGGATCGATTGAAACGATAGAAACCCTCCGCCGCAATGAGCCGATTGCGATGCAGGGCCAGCCGCCTGTGGTGTGGGATCACGCCGAAGGCTTTCAGGTTTACGACAAGTGGGGCAATTGCTGGATCGACTGGTCGAGCGGTGTGCTGATCACCAACGCCGGACACGGCCGTAAGGAGATCATCGACGCGATTGTGCACCAGGCGCAATCGAAGCTGCTCACCAACTATTGTTTCCCGAGCGAGATTCGTGCGCAGTTGACGCAGCGGCTGATTGATCTGCTGCCGGCGCCGCTCAAGAAGGTATTTCTGCTCACGACGGGCTCAGAAACCGTTGAGTGTGCGATCAAGCTTTCTCGCGCCCACGCCGTTAAGCATCACGGCAAAGAAAAGAACATCATTGTCAGCTATGAGAAGGCGTTTCATGGCCGCACGATGGGCAGCCAGCAGGCGGGCGGCATTCCTGCATTGAAGGAATGGATTGTGAATCTGGACCCTGGCTTTGTACAGGTTCCCTTCCCGGACGGCTTTCGTACGCCGGATACAAGTTTTGAATTCTTTCTTGCGTGTCTAGAGCAGCAGGGCGTGAAGCCCAGCCAGATTGCAGGCGTGATTCTCGAAACCTATCAGGGTGGCAGCGCGAGCTTTGCTCCGGTGGAATACATGCAGAAGATGTACGCCTGGACTCGCGAACACGACATCATTCTGACTTGCGACGAAGTGCAGGCGGGCTTTGGCCGTACGGGCAAGCTGTGGGGCTTTGAGCACTATGAGATCGTGCCGGATCTGACCACCTGGGGAAAGGGTGTTTCGAGTTCGTTGCCGCTCGCCTTTGTGGCAGGCCGTCCTGACTTGATGGACCTCTTCCCGCCGGGCAGCATGACCAGTACGCACACGGGCAACCCGGTGTGTTGTGCTGCGGCTCTGGCCTCGATCGACATTGTTGTGAACGAAGGTTTGGTGGAGCAATCGAGAGTGATGGGCGATTTGCTGCTGGACCGTCTGAAGTCTTTGCAGGAAAAATATCCGGACGTGATTGCCTGCGTTGATGGCAAGGGTCTGGTGGCGGGCATGGCCTGCGTGAAACCTGGCACTCTCGATCCAGACCCGGACCTCGCCTTCCAGATCATCAACAGCATGATGGAGAAGGGCGTGTTGCTCTTCTCGCCGGTGGGCTTTGGCGGGGCAACGATCAAGATCTGCCCGCCGCTCTGCATCACCGAAGAAGCCTTGCTCGAATCGACGGCTGTGCTGTCTGAATGCTTTGCTGAAGCGCTGGTTGCTCAATGAAAATGCACGTTACCGTGATTGGCGGCGGGATGATCGTTCACGATCAGATCCTGCCGTCGCTCTACCAACTGCGGCGCAAGGGGCTGGTGGGGAACATCACGATCTGTGCGCGCAACAAGGCGACGCTGGACAATCTGGCCGCCAATGAACGCATCGCGAAGGCTTTTCCGGGCGAGAGCTTTATTGCGACCACGGCAACCTACAAAGACGTTCTGGCCAACGCAGCGCAGCGGAATCTGACGATTATCGCGCTGCCGGATCAGTTGCATTTTGATGCTGTGATGACGGCTATTGAAGCGCAGCAGCATGTGATTTGCGTAAAACCGCTGGTGCAGAAAATTCAGCAGGCGAAGATCATCGAGACGGCTGCGCGCGATCGCAATCTCTTTGTTGGGGTGGAGTATCACAAGCGCTTTGACGACCGTGCTCTGATGGCGCGGGATCGTTATCGTGCGGGACACTTTGGCGACTTCAAGCTGGGGACAGCTCGGTTGTTTGAGAAATGGTACTACCGGCACTCGAACTTTCAGAACTGGTTCTCGGTGGAGAATTCCGACGCTTTCACCTACATCGGCTGCCATTATGTCGA
>CANGVB010000081.1 GCA_947456995.1 Bryobacteraceae bacterium
TGAAGACGGCAAAACGGGCCGCATCGCAGTTACCAGCGCTGCTAACACCATCGAGATCAACCAGCAAAACTATGCACTCCGCCTGCCCTTCCCGGCCAGCCCCTCTCCTACACCCTTTCTACTGGACCCGGCAGAAATCCAGCGCATCTGGGGCAATGAGCTCGCCGCATTACCGAAACCTCAAATCAGCTTCTCGCTTTATTTCGAGCTCAATTCGGTTGCCCTCTCAAACGAGTCACGCCTGCTTTTCCCACAAATCGTACGCGCAATCGACGACCGGCAGTCCACCGATGTAAGTGTCATTGGGCACACGGATACAACCGGTGACAGCTCCGTCAATTTCACATTTGGTCTAAATCGAGCTGTCACTGTAAGAACTCAACTCGAAGCACTTGGCATCAAACGCGAGATTCTCTATGTGAGCTCACATGGCGACAAAGATCTCTTGATCCCTACGCCAGCTAACACGAGCGAACCAAGAAACCGCCGTGTTGAGGTAATCGTAAGATGACGCTGGGCCGGCAATCTTCAGTCGTTTCCTTGCTGATTGCTGGCTTGCTGGGAACGCTGCTTTCCGTCGCCCCACCTCAAATCCTGGAACAAGGCAACCGCAAGACCCTCGATCAACTCCTTTCCCTAATCCCCGCTCAAAGCGGTTCCGGCCAGGTCGCCATAGTAGAAATCGATGGCCCGTCTTTGACACAAATTGGCCGCTGGCCCTGGCCCCGAAAACGCACGGCTGAACTGGTAGAGCGCATCCACGCCGCCGGAGCAAAAGCCATCGTGCTGAACCTCTTCTTTCCAGAGGCCGAAGACCCGCTCAGCGATCAAATGCTGGCCAGCAGCCTGGCACGCTCACAAGGCATCACCGGATTTCAGTTTGAGTTCAACTCTCCATCAGACAGCGCTTTGGGCTGCCCCCCGGTAGTGCTGCCAATAGTTTTGAGTGAAGCACCGCCAGCCCGAGAAAACTCGCTCTTCAATGCTGGCAAAGCGCTCTGTAACGTCAGCGTCCTGCAATCGGCAGCGAAGGGGTTTCTCAATATCGGCCCGCTCGACAAGGGTCTGCCGATGGCAATCACCTACGAGGGCCTCCTCTACCCAAGCCTCACCCTCGCTGCTACAGCCAGCTTCCTGAGTGAACGATCCATAGATCTGCAGATTCTCAACTCAAGTTCCGCGCAACTCAAGATAGGCAATCGAACAATCCCGCTCGACGCGCAGGCGAGAATGACTTTGGGCCCGCCCAAACAGCTGCCCACCATCTCCGCAAAAGATCTCTTTGATCCCAACACTCATCCAACAGAGCTTGCCGGCAAGCTCGTCGTTGTCGGAGTGAATGCAACTGGCATCGCAGAAACAGGGATGCCGCTTCTGCAAGCAACCGCCATCGACAATCTCCTTCGCGGGGAAGCAATTGCCGGGCCTGGTACAAGCAGAGCAACCGAAATGGTTCTGCTCATTGCATCCCTGGCCGCCTCAGCTCTTCTCATGCACGCCATCTCCCAGTGGTACCGCTGGCTCTTCTGGGCTGGCCTTCAAATCTCACTCATCGCTGGCTCGTGGTGGCTCTTGAAACACCAGCATGTATTCATCTCTCCTCTGCCTTCGCTGATTTGCCTCTGGGTACACGCAATTTGCCTCACTTCATTTCAAGCAAGACAACACCGCACGATAGCCCAAAGCAGCGAAGCGCAGATTGCATCCGCCAGACAATTTCTCTTCTCTGCACTCTCGATGCTCACCACCATCCGACATGCCGAAACCGGTGCCCACCAGCAGCGAATCCAGCTCTATTTGCACTCCCTGGCAATCGCCCTATCAAAAAAGAAATCTTTTGCCGGCGAACTAACACCTGAGAACATAACCCTGATGGTTCAGATTGCCCCAATTCACGACATCGGCAAAGTCGGCATTCCAGACCAGCTCCTGCTCAAGGCTGGCCCACTCACTGCCACAGAGTTCCAGCTCATCCAGCAGCATGTCACCCTGGGAAAAGAAATTCTCGATCGCGCTCGCGACCAGTCAGAGCTCAACGATGAAATTCTCTTTCGGCTAGCCTCCGCCTTGGTCTACAGCCATCATGAACGCTGGGATGGCTCTGGATATCCACTGGGCCTGGCCGGCAGCGACATCCCTCTCGTAGCAAGGCTAATGGCAGTGGCAGATGTCTACGACGCGCTGGTAAGCAAACGCGTCTACAAGGAATCCCTCTCGCACGAAGCAGCAAAAAGTATGATCCTCGCCGAGCGCGGTCGCATGTTCGACCCCGATGTAATCGATGGCTTTCTTGAGGTAGAGCCGGAATGGCGCCGCATCCGCTCTGAATTTCAGGAAGGGAAAGCGATTGGGCATCATGGCCTGGGTTAAAACGCTCTGGGCCGTGCTCCATGAGCTTCCTGCAACCAGCCACGGGCAGGATCTCCATTCGGTAGAAATCCTTCTATCCCTGCTTCGTGGCTCCATCTATTGGTTGTGCCTTCAGTTAATTTTTGTCCCTCCCATCTTTGCTGTCCGAAAGCTGGAGAGTTCGGTTCTGATCTTTCTCGGAATTCTGATGGCTCTTGCATCGCTGTTCCTGCTCAGACGCGGCAAATTCCGTCAGGCCGCCTTCTGCTTCCTTTCCGCAGTCTGGCTGGGTACCCTCATCTGCTCTCTGCTTTCCGGCGGAATCCGCAGCGTCTACATGATTCTCCACGTCTGGATCCCGATTGTTACTGCCTTGCTTCTCGGCACCAGGGCGGGCATTTCGGCCATCTGCGCCAGTGCCTCCACCACCCTTGTACTGGCCCTCCTCGACGGTGCAGGCTTTCAGTTTCCTCGTTACTTCCCCACTGCGGGTCTCAATGCCTGGATGGTACTGATGCTCAGCCTGATCACCACAGCGCTCCCGATCAACCAAACACTGAATGCGCTCACTCAAGCTGCCGCCGCGGCACGAAAGCAAACCGAGCTTTACTCTCACGCTGCTCTTCACGATCCCCTCACCCAGCTCCCCAACCGCAGCTTCTTTCTCAATCGCCTCACCCATTGCATCCGGCGAGGTCAGGGTAGCCGAGGCCACGGCTATTCCCTCCTCTTCATCGACATCGACGACTTCAAAACCATCAACGATGGCCTCGGCCATTCCGCGGGAGATCAGGTACTCAAAGTCACAGCCACGCGCATGTCAACCCTAATGCGCCCCGTCGACATTCTCGCTCGTTTCGGAGGCGATGAATTTACTGTTTTGATCGAAGACACCATAGATCCAGCCGAAGCCATCCATCTCGCCGATCTGCTCTTGAACGCGATCAACCTCCCCATCCCACTCGCTTCAAAGGAAGTGAAGCTCACCGCAAGCATCGGAATCGCGCATGGCAAACCAGCCTACCTCCACCCGGATTCCATTCTCACCGACGCCGACACCGCAATGTACTATGCCAAAACCCTGGGAAAGAATCGACACGCCACTTTTCTCGAAGTAAATACCCGTTCCGCTTCAGGCGGACTTGGCTCAGCCTGACAAATGTGAAGGTAACCAAATATTGGGCGCGCACGCCTCTTCTTGCAGTGATAAGATTAAGGCCAAAATCGCCCGAAAGTGTCTATTTTTGAAAGCTTTATGAGAAGCCTCTTTCTGCTCGCAACCACAAGCTTCGCATCCGCCTATGCAGCGGGCCCAACACCACTTCCTGTGGCTAAACCAGTGCTCGAACAGTTCTGCTTCCAGTGCCATGGTCAGGCTGCCATGGGCGGCTTGAATCTGAAACATCTCTCGAGCCAGACATCGATGGCAGAAGGCTTTCAGCATTGGGAAAAAGTAGCCAGCGCCATCGAAGAAAAGCTGATGCCGCCGCCCAAAATGCCTCAACCTAGCGAAGAGCAACGCAAGCAGGTTGTGTCATGGATCCGCACCAATCTCACCGCTGCCGCACTCAAAACCGCCGGCGACCCTGGCCGCGTCACCGTCAGAAGACTCACCAGCGGTGAATACGCTTATACGGTTCGAGACCTCACAGGCATCGAGGTCAAGACAGACTTCGCTGGCGATTCCGTCGGTGGCGAAGGCTTCACCAATTTCGGCGACGTGCAGTTCATGCAGGACGCCAACCTCGAACGCTATCTCGAATCCGCCAAGCGCGTTGCCTCCCACGCAGTCATCGGTTCAGGCCCAATTCAGTTCTTCGCCGACCCCGGCAAAAGTGGTCTCGAACTTTCCGCCATCAGCAGAATTCAGGCGATCTATCATGCCAACGGCTTTCGCTCAGCCTCCGGCGAAGGTGGCATGGCCTACAGTCTCGACCGTTACGGCAAAGCAATCTTTGCAGCCTGGCGTTATCAGCACCGCATCCGCCGTGGCGAACCCAAACTCACCATCGCCCAGGCAGCCCAAAAAGAAGGCGTCAGCACCCGCTTCGTAGCCCACCTCCTCAAGGTCTTCCAGGAAACCAACGCAAGCTATCCCACCCTCGAAGCCGTCAACCTCTGGAAGAAAATGCCTCTCGAAGAAGCACAGGCCCGCAGCGCAGCTAAAACCTTGCAGGACTTCATCGTCAACTGGCCGCGCATCCTCTTCGGCGCCGGTGCCCCGGCTGAAGGCGGCCGTGGTGACGAGCGGAATTTCGTCCTCAGCAACGAATCCCTCAAAGCCACTACCGAACACAAATTCCGCCGCTATCAGGCACGTCCCGAAGAGACAGACAAGAAAGTCGCCAAACTCTACCTCTCCGCCGCCAACATGAATCCCAGCGCAAAAGACCAGCCCTACGTCATCTGGCGCAACGCCAGCATCCGTAAGGTAGGTGCCAATCGCGCCCTCGGCGAAACTCAAACTCTGCGCTCGGCTCTCAGCCCGGAAACCATAACCCGTCTCAAATTCGGAAAACTCCCCGACGGCACCTCCATCGACCCGAACGATTTCGCCCTGGCAGCCGGCGAAAAAGCAACCGTCGACATCCCCATCGTAGAAGGCTCGGGCGGCGCAACAGTGCTATTCGAAGTCGCCCTCGGCCCCTCGCCTAACGGGGATGCCGTAGTTCGCGCCATGATCTCCAACAGCGATCAGCCCTTCACCGGCGTCCCCCAGTCCGTCTTGCTCGCTCAGTCCAAATCGCCAGCTTTTGCCGCCTGGAAATCCAACGTCCTCGCTTTCAATTCGAAGCTCCCAGCAGGCTCCCACGGCGAGCCCACTCCTTCTGACAAAGATCCCATCCCGCCCATCTTCGACAACACCATCGACATGCCGGAGCGCAACGCTTATCACGTCAAGGTGAAGTACTATCGCGACGACCGCTTCATCACCGAAAACATCCTCGACGACAAGACACGCACGGAACTCGAACAAGCCTGGACTGACCTCCTCTCCAGCTTCGGCTATCACGATGCCCTGCTTCAGCTCTACAGCGACAAACACAAACTAAACATCAAAACATCCATCGGCAAAATGACCTTGGCCGAAATCGAAGCCCTCCCTGCCGAACAACGTCAGGTAATCAAGACCTGGCGCACCGAATACGACGGGCTCGAAAAGTCCATCGCCGCAGCCCAGCCCGGACACGTCGATGACGCCATCCGTTTCGCCGCCAAAGCCTGGCGTCGCGATCTCACCGCAATAGAGAAAGACCGCCTGCGCGGCTTCTACGTCAACGCCCGCGAGATCCAGAAGCAGGATCACGAAAGCGCTCTGCGAACAATGCTCGCCAGAGTGCTAGTCTCGCCCTCCTTCATCTACCGCCTCGAAAATCAGCCTCAAATTACAACAGCCAAGGCCCTGGCCGGGCAGGAGCTAGCCTCAAGACTCAGCTACCTCCTTTGGTCCTCCGTACCCGACGCAGAACTCACCAGAGCCGCAAATGCAGGCGAACTCGCAAACCAAGCGATGCTCGACAAACAGGTCCGCCGCATGATCGCAGACCCCAAAGCCCGCCGCTTCGCTACCGAATTCTTCGGCCAGTGGCTCGGCTTCTACCGCTTTGATCAATACACCGGCATCGATACCGGCCGCTACCCCGAGTTCAACGACGAGCTGAAATCCGCCATGTACGACGAAGCTGTTTCCTTCTTTGAACACATCGTCCGGCAGGATCGTCCCGTGCGCGAGATGTTCTCCTCGGACTACACCTTCCTCAACCAAACCCTGGCCAAACATTACGGAGTAACCAAAGAAGTCAATTCCAAGCTGGCCACAGAAAAAGTCGAGGGCACCCGCCAATTTGGCCGCGGCGGCATGCTCAGCCTCGGTGCCGTTCTTACCGTTACCTCCGCCCCCCTCCGCACCAGCCCCGTAAAGCGTGGTGATTGGGTTCTGCGCCGCATCCTCGGCACTCCCACTCCCCCGCCCCCAGCCAATGCTGGAACCATCCCCGCCGACGACAAGAACTTCGGTGGCCTCTCACTCAAAGACCGCCTCGCCGCCCACCAGCGCAACGCTACCTGCGCCGGCTGCCACTCCCGCATCGATCCCCTCGGCTTCCCGCTCGAGCGCTTTGATGCCGTCGGCCGCCTTCGCGACAAATACACTGATGGCAACCCCATCCACGATTCCAGCACCACCTACGACAAACAGCAGATCGCCGGCGTCGACGGCCTCTCTCAATACCTCAAGTCGCAGGAAAAACTGGTCCTGAAAAACTTCTCGAAAAAACTCCTTGGCTACGCCCTCGGCAGAACCATGCTCCTGTCAGACCAGCCGCTGATCGATCAACTCTCTCAAGCTGGCAGCGATGCAACCATCTCCAAACTGGTGAGCCAGATCGTCAACAGCAAGCAATTCCGCAACCGCCGTGAGACCGGCGAAACCATCCAATCCAAGGCCCCTGAGGCCAAGCCCAAAGAAGGTGGCTTATGAACCGCGTTGTTCGCAATATGGCCTTGCAGCCGAAATCCAGAAGACACTTCCTCCGCGCTGCCGGCGTTTCACTGGCACTGCCGTGGATGGAGTCAATGCCCTTGTTTGCCGCCGAAAAAGCACCAAACAAGCCGCCCGTCCGCATGGCCACCATCTACTTCTCAAATGGCGTAGAGCCCATCCATTGGTGGGCCAAAGGCCAGGGCAAGTCGATGGAACTCGGGCCCTGCCTCGAAGCCATGAATCCCCACCGCGGTGAGTTCAGCTTCATCCGCGGCCTCTACAACCACCAGGCCTTCAAGTCCACCAGCCCGCACCTCGGCCGCATGCCCAACGTCCTCTCCGGCGCCTGGGTTAGCCTCGACCCAAGCGACATCCGCGTCGGTACCACCTTCGATCAGGTCCTCGCCCGTCAAATCGGCGGCCAAACCTCCGTACCCAGCCTCGTCCTGGGCGTCGAACCCAACGAGCTCCGCCTCGAAGACGGCCTCTCGATGATCTACGGTTCGTCGCTTTCCTGGACCTCACCCGTAAAACCAGCCACCAAAGAAATCTACCCCGCACGCGCCTTCGACCTTCTCGTCGGCGACGGCACTGGCCGCAAGATCGACCGTAGCATCCTCGATGCCGTCCTCAAAGAAGCTCACGACGTGCAACCCCGCATCAGCCGTGGCGATCGCGTCAAGCTCGACGAATACCTCGAATCGATCCGCGACATCGAAAAGCGCATCGAACGCGCCAGCCGCGAAGAACGCATCGAGGGTTGGCGGCCCACCATCAGCAAGCCAAACATGCCCCGCCCTGCTGATGAGATCCCCCAGCATGTCCCAGATCACATGAAGCTCATGCTTGACCTCGTCGTCCTCGGCTTCCAGATGGACAAAACCCGCATCGCTACCCTGATGCTCAACAACGACCTCTCGCAGATGAACTTCAAGTTCCTCGAAGGCGTCAAGGGTGCCCTCCACCTCGATCTCACCCACAACGGCAAAGCCGCCCTGGCCGAAGCCATGTACCTCAAGACCAACCAGTTCCACATCCAGCAATTCGCCTACCTCATCGACCGCATGAAGAAGATCGACGAGGGTGGCCAATCCCTCCTCGACAACTCGATGATCATGCTCTGCTCAAACCTCTTCGACGGCGACACGCACAGCGCAGACCAGATGCCGATCCTGCTCGCAGGCAAGGCCGGTGGCAGCCTCGAGACCGGTCGCAACCTGGACTACACCGACAAAGGCGACGACAACCGCCGCGCCTGCAGCCTCTACCTTTCGATGATGGACCGCATGGGCGTCAAGCTGGATCGCTTCGGCGACTCCGACAAACGATTAACGAATCTTTAGGATTTCGTTGATTTTCAAGAATTAATGCAACATTGATCTGCCACCGGCCATTTCGTCGCGTATATGTTAGTACCCGCTAAGTTCAGTGCAACTTCCTGAACGCGGCGGAATCTAAAACAACATTGGAGATTTGGCATGGAGATCATTAGAGGAAATCAGACCACGGGCGATAGTGCCAGTCCGATTTCCAGTAACCTGCCGCCTGCTCTCCTCGAAAAAGCCGCAGACCGTCTCTGCTGGATCACCATTCTCTGCGCCGTCTCGACAGTGGTCTTTTTCGGCCTCGAACAGTGGCTGCAACCAGAACTGCACGCAATGGCCAATCTGCCCGCCATCCGCCTCTGCCTCCTCGGAATATTCTTCATGGCCGCAGCCTTCTTTGCCGTCCAGAGAAACGGTTGGGTAAAGAAGCAAACGCTCCTCGATCTCGGTATTGTCTTCCAGGTTTACGTAGCTTTCGCCATCTCGATGATGGAAACTTCCCTCCCGTGGAAAGACGAAGTCATCATGGGCCACTCAGCCGTCGCCATCTGGCTCTCAATCTGTGGCCTGGTTCTCCCAAATTCCCCTCTCAAGGCAGGAATCGCCGCACTACTCTCGGCAGCCACCTGGCCTGCAGCTTACTTCTTCAACCTCTATCTCTACAACCTCGATCCCTTGCCCCTCAACCGCTTTGCGGTTTGGATTTTCCCCAACTTCGTGATGGCCATCTGGATGTTCATCCTCAACAAGCGCATGTTCCAGATGCAGCTCAAAGAGGTCAAAGCCGAAGAACTAGGCAGCTACCAGCTCGACTATCTGATTGGCAAGGGCGGCATGGGCGAAGTCTGGCGCGCCCGTCACAAGATGCTCGCTCGCGATGCCGCCATCAAACTGATACGTGCCGATGTCCTGGCAGGGGTAAACGCCCGTCAGGAAAACGTGATGCGCAAACGCTTCGAGCGCGAAGCACGCGCCACCGCCAGCCTCCGCTCGCCCCACACCGTGGCGTTGTTTGACTTCGGCCGCACCAAAGACCACACCTTCTACTACGTCATGGAATTGCTCGACGGCATCGACCTCCAGTCGATGGTCGAGCGCTACGGGCCGCTACAGCCAGGTCGCGTCATCAACATCCTCATTGAGATTGCCGAAAGCCTGGAGGAGGCTCACCGCGCCGGCCTCGTCCACCGCGACATCAAGCCACGCAACCTCATCCTCGCCAAAATGGGCATGCAGTACGACTTCACCAAGGTGCTCGACTTCGGCCTCGTAAAAACAAACATGGTGCAGGATGCATCGATAATGACCCTCGACGGCGTCGCAACTGGTACGCCCGCATACCTTCCTCCTGAAATCGCTTTAGGTGAATCCAAAATCGACGGCCGCGCAGACCTCTACAGCCTGGGCTGCGTCGCTCACTATCTTTTAACCGGTCAACTCGTCTTTGCCGAATCCACGCCTACGGCCCTCGCGCTTGCACACGTTCAAAAACCAGTCGTGCCGCTGAGCGAACGCACAGAGCTTCCCATTCCTCCGGCTCTCGAAATGATCGTCATGCAGCTTCTAGAGAAGAAGGCTGAGAACAGGCCCAAAAGCGCTCAGGAATTGCAGCGCCGCCTCCGGGCTATCGCCCCTGAAGTCCAGGCCTTCACTCAGGACGACGCCTCCGCCTGGTGGCACACCAATCTCCCGGAGACTGCAGCGCGCGTTCAACCCAAACTCGAAGATGCAACACCCACCAATATGGACCTGAGTACCAGCCTGACA
>CANGVB010000082.1 GCA_947456995.1 Bryobacteraceae bacterium
GCTGATGGTGTTGACGCAACTGGAGCTCGTAATTGCAGAAAAGCCGTCAGCGTCGGTTACTCGCAAACTGAAGAAAAAGTTCTGAGTGGCAAAGTTTGGGCCTCCGCTAAGAGCTGCCGAAGCAGCGATAGGGGAGAACGTGGGAGGCAGAGCAGTCAAGGTGCCTGAAATGAGCCCAGAGTTCGAATCGAGGCTCAGGCCAGGGGGAAGCGAACTCTGATACAGGGAGTATGTATACGGACGCCTGCCGCCTGAAGCAATCGCAGGAGAGGCGTAAAACTCGCCGACCAGCATGTCGTTTTGGTCTGGGCAGGCGACATGGGGGTTGGGAACTGAGGAATCACTTACGAAAATCGAACAGGAAGCCGTTAAGGGTGTGGTGGTGGCCCCGGTAGCAATTGCAGTGAACGAATAGGAACCAGCAGACTGAGTGGTGCCCGAAATTTGACCGGTTGCGGGGTTGAGGCTGAAGCCAGGAGGAAGATCACCTCCGATAGAATATGTTGCATTCAGGGCCGAACTCAGGCTGAGCCCGGAACTGTAAGATTGTCCTTGCGCGCTGCCGGGCAATGGGCAGCGTAAGATTGGCTGAAAGTCTCGTGCCAGTACAAAAATTGTCAAATCGAGATCGTTAGCATCTCCAGACTGATTTTGAGTACGAATGCGTGCGAGAACGGGGCCAGCAGTTGTTGGGGTGCCGGAGATTCTTCCTGTGCTCGGCTCAAGAGCCAGCCCGTCCGGAAGAGACCCGCTAACTATCGAATGTGTGTAAGCGGTTGGACCGCCGGTAGCACCAACAAACGAACGGTAAGGCACGCCGACTCGAGCGGTGGTTCTGGAGCTGGTGGTTTGCAGGTTGCTTTGAGGAGTAATGCTGCAGCTTCTGGAGATCTGCGCACCTTGGCCATTGGTTGCACCCAGGGTAAAGCTGAAGGTTCCTGGCGAATTCGTGGTTCCGCTGATAGTGCCGGAGCTCGTATTCAGAGTAAAGCCAGGTGGCAATTGGCCTGCGGTAATCGCGTAAGAAACTGGAGCAAACGGCGAAATGAAGGGATTGCTCGAATAAAGATCGCCGAATACGGTGTAGCCCTGCGGACAATCAAATCTGGTGATCAGAATGTCGTAATTGCGATTGCCTACTGCTGAAGCACTGTCGGTGACTTGAATTCGTACCGGATAATTGCCCTCGAAAGATGGTGATCCGCTGAGAACCCCACCAGGACTGAGAGTTAAACCCGGTGGAGTCTGTCCGCTGGAAGGACTGATCTGAGGAAACATCGCGAAGGTATAGCCAGTGCCTGTACCGGCAGTAGCGGTGATGGTTGTGGTGGGGTAAGCTTGGCCCACGACTCCGACGGGCAAGGCGTTGGTTGTGACTTGAGGGAGATTTGCTGGATTGGTGATTACGATCTGGGTTGGCGCAGTGGCCGATCTGCCCACAGCGTCAGTAACCCGGACGGTGAAGCTGAAGGTGCCTGCCGTGGACGGAAGTCCCTGAATGATGGCGTTTTGAGAATCTATGGTGAGGCCAGGAGGTAAGGAACCGGCTGAGATGCCAAAGGTGAATGGGGGCGTACTGCCACTCACAGCTCCTGAGATGGCCTGCGTGGCGTAAGAGACTCCAACTTGACCCGACGGCAAAGTGAAGGGGGAAAAGGAGGGCGGGAAGTTGGCGGCCTGAGGCCAGATGGGGCTGGTTCCAAGCAGAAAAGTAGCAGCCAGGATTCTTTGGATCGATGTCATTAGCGTGGTGCTCCAGCCGAAGGCGTTCCCGGATTGAGCCCAACAGAGCTTCTTCCAGGGCCATTATCCCTGGTTACGGCATATGCCGTTCCGGCAGCTGCGGCAACGCCGACAGCAATTAATGTAGCGGTAAGACCTGAAATGGCAGCGCCTGTCGCTAATATATTTGACTGGCTAACCACAATCTGTCCGAAGGACTGTTGAAAGTTGGCTCGCACCTGGATGTTGTACTGTCCAGTCTGGCCATTGGGCTTCAACCCTCTGGCAGCGGCTCGGCCCTTGGCGTCAGTCACGGTAGATATCATGCGAGAACCATTCGAACTGACAAGTCCAGGACCTGAATCCGGCAGCAGAAAGACAACTGCAGCGCCAGCAATAGGCTTGTTATTTTCATCGCGAACCTCGACGATCGTTTCGCGAGCCGTTCGACTCTTGATGTTGTTGATTGCGGTATCGCCGCTGATCAGGACGATGTTCAACTTGGGTGCCGCAGGCGACTCCTGGGCTGGCAAGCTCATTCCAAGTAGTAGCAAAATCAGGATTTGGGCAAGGAACTGACCGATGGATAACCGTTGCATATTGTTCTATAAGAATATACTGAAGAAGAATTGGGAGGCATGAAAAATGTTTCAGAGAATTAGTTTCGTTGCGCTCGTTGGAAGCGCCCTGCTTTTGTCGCAAGAGTCTGGATCGGATGGTGGGCCGAGAATGACTGCGCGTGAAATTTTTTATGGTGCTAAACCGGCTGCACCGGCTGTAGCTGTAAAGAAGACGCCTGCAGCTCCTAAACCTAAAGAGGTAATAGAGACCGCCAAGAACCAACGGATGCGGCCGCCTTCTGAACCGGTTGAACAACCGGTGCCCGTACGATTAGCCGCCGACACAGTTTCTCAGGGCGGTGGCTTGGCCATGCGCTGGACGATTACCCAATTGATGCCGGATGGGAACAAGAAGGAAGTTCCAACGACGAAGGCGTTCAAGAGTGGGGACCGGATTAATGTTCGGGTTGAAGTAAATGATTTCGGATACTTGTACATTCTCGCCCGTGGTAGCTCTGGAAAGTGGAGCCCCCTCTTCCCTTCTCCGCAGATTTCAGGCGGCGATAATCGCGTGGGTCCGAATCAGGCATACACGATCCCAGCCGGCTTTGTGTTCAAGTTCGATGATCAGCCCGGAGAAGAGCGCATTTTTATCGTTTTCAGCCGCAAGCCTGAACCGGATTTTGATGGACTCATATATAAGGTCGCCCCAGACCGCAACCAGGTACCCGCCGCTTCGCCTACGGCTCCGATTCGTCCGGCACCGGGCATCATTCTTGCGAGCAACACGAACTTCGGCGATCCTTTCGTAGATCGCGTCCGAACTATGTATGCCCGCGACCTGATCGTTGAAAAAGTAGAGGGCGAGCAGAAGAGTTCCAATCTTGGCCCTCGCTTTGAGCACGCAGCTTATGTTGCCAGTAAACGAGGAGATGACCCTCGCGTAACGGCAGAAGTGACCTTGACCCACAAATGAAACTACTCGTCTCGATTCTGATCTCGGCAACTTTGCTTGTCGCGCAAAGAGCCGACCCGAAAAAGGCACGCGACCTGAAAGTGGAGGCCGACCCCTTCCCTGAGGGTGAGAGCCAACTGATGACCAAGAAGGTGGAGATCCCTCGCAGTTACGCCATCGTCATGGGTGTGGGAGCTTACCAGAACTTGCCTAAGGACCTGCACCTTGCGTACTCTGAGCGCGATGCAGACTCTCTCTATTCGATTCTGATCAGCCTCGAAGGGGGCAACTTCAGATCCGAGAATGTGAAGAAGCTGCTGGGGCCGAAGGCGACTCTCGCCAACCTGAAGCAGGAATTGGAAGTCTGGCTACCGAGCGTCGCCAACGAGAACGACCGTGTCTTTATCTACTTTGCCGGCCATGGATTTGTGCATCAAGGCAAAGGCTATCTTGCGCCTTACGACTTCAATCTGAACAACATCGCGGGCAGTGGCTATCCGATGGAAGCGCTGGCCAAGACGGTGGGGCAGAAGGTAAAGGCCAAGTGGAAGGTGCTACTTACCGATAGCTGCCACTCGGGATTTGTTACCTCGGAAACTCGGGCCGACAATTTGAACAATCTCTGGCAAAACCTGGACAAGAACATGTTCAGCCTGACAGCTTCGCGAGATCAGGAACGCAGTTTCGAATCACCTGATTTTGGCGGCGGCCACGGAGTGTTTACCTACTATGTCGTAAAGGGCATGGAAGGGGAAGCTGACGATGACCGGGATGGTCAGGTAACAGCTGTCGAGATGACGGAGTACGTTCGCAAGAATGTGCGAGAGGCAACCAAGGGCAAGCAGACGCCACGCTCGGATCGCGGCAGTTTTGATCCGGAAATGTTGATCGCTTATGTACCGTCTTATGCGACGGCAGCACCGCCTCCAGCGCCAAAGTTTGGAGCACTCATCTTTGAAACCAATCGCGAAGACGTGGAGGTTTTTGTCGATGGGAAGAGTGCCGGTGTGGCGAGCAAAGGAGCGCCTTTGCGGCTACCTGGATTGCGTCCGGGTACGCATCAGATTCAGGGCGTCAAGATGGGCTATGAACCAGACGGGCCTCGGGAAGAGATGGTTTATCCGGGACAGGAATCGACGGTGAAGATCCAGATTCTGATTCCGCGTAAGCGCCCCAAGGCTGCAGTGGATCAATTCGAGAAAGGCCTCGATTTCTACAACAAGGGTTTCGAGCAGAACTACAAGAAGGCGGTAGAGCACTTTACACAAGCGCTCGCCGCCGATTCCGCTTATAGCCAGGCTGCACTTTATCTGGGCCGCAGCTACAACGCCTTGTTCGATCAAGCCAAGGCCAAGCAATATTTTGATCTGGCCATCAAGATCGACCCAGACTATTCTGAGGCTCGTTCGAGCTACGGAGGGATGCTGCTTGATATTGGAAATGTCGATGAAAGCATCCGTCAGTTTGATGTCGTGCTGAGACGCAACCCCAAAGATCTTCAAACCCTCTATTTGCGGGCCCAAGCTTACCGGATCAAAGAGCGCTACGACGACGCGATTGAGAGCGCCCGAGCTGCCATCGCAATCTCACCCAACATTGCCGAACCGCACTTCTGGCTGGCCGAGAGCTTGCGAATGAAGGGCAGCTACAAGGAGTCGCGTAAGGAGTATGTTGACTATCTGCGCTTCAGCAACTTCGACTCGGGCATGTCGGGAAATCTCAACTACTATGTCGTCGGCTTTTTGATTGGGCAAGGCAAGCGACGGCGCGCAGCGCAGAAGGATATCTGGCAAGACCTTCGCAGCATGGCTTATTTTGGCCTTTGCGATTGTGCCTTTCGCGACAAGAAGCTTGCCGATGCAACCCTCTTCTGCCAGAAGAGTCTTCAGTACGACCCGGACTATGCTTACTCGCACTATTTGAGCGGCCTGGTTTATGCAACGCAGGCGCAAGCTACCGGGTCTCTTGAAACCCTCGCCGTTGCCCGCAAACACTTCCAACGTATGCTCACCCTCAATCCCGACATGGACGAAGCAAAAAGCGTCAAGACGATGCTGGGAAGCTTTGACCAGGCCCTCTCCGCCAGCCGCTAAAAAACACTCCTTGTGATACCAATAGAAGGATATGAAACGGCTCAGTATTGCGCTGCTGATTGGCATATCCACTCTTTGGACACAGACATCCAACAACAAGCGTGAGTTCTGGTCTTTCCGCTCTCCAGTGAAGGGCGAGGGCAAATCGATTGACGAGTTTCTGCAGGCGAAGCTCAAGGCAAAGGGCCTCACCCCAAACCCGAGGGCCGATCAACGCACCCTCATCCGCCGCTTGCACTTTGACCTCACCGGATTACCCCCGCAGCCAGAAGACTACAAGCGCAGCTATGAAGATACGATCGAGCACCTGCTAGCGTCGCCACATTACGCGGAGCGATGGGCACGCCACTGGCTGGATGTGGTTCGCTTTGGAGAGACCGACGGTGGCGAACACAATTATGAGCGGCTTCATGCCTGGCCCTATCGCGATTATGTGATCGATGCCTTTCGCACCGACAAGCCTTATACGCAGTTCATCCGGGAGCAGATTGCCGGCGACCTGATCGCACCGGACAACCCAAAAATGATTTCGGCTACTGGATTTCTAGTGGCCGGCCCGTGGGATCAGGTAAGTGCCGAGTTGAACAAAGACAAGCTGCTTGCCGCCGCTGCTCGGGTGGATGAACTCGACGATATGGCGACGACCACCTTTCAGACCTTTCAGGCCTTGACTATCAACTGCGCACGACGTCACGACCACAAGTTTGACCGGATTCCTAGCAAAGACTTCTACCGGCTCACAGCAGTCTTTGGCGGCGTCACCTTTGGGACTCGTCGCGTCGCCAAGGAACAGGAGATTCAGGCTTATGACTCGCAAACGAAGCCAATCCGAAATCGCCTGAACGCCGCGAGCCAGAAGCTGGCTGATATCGAGGACCCGGTGCGGAGCGCTATGCTGCTCGATCGATACAAGGCATTCGATCAGAAACGGATTGCAGCACCACGTCGAATACCGCTGAACCCAATTTGGAATCGTAATTCTTTTGCTGCCGATAGCTCGACCCGACTAAGGCTTGTGATCACAAACCACCAAAGTGAACGGCCACAACTGGCGCATCTGGAGTTGCAGCCGGCGGGTCTGGTGATTGATGGATGGACCGGCAGCAAGAAGGCGAGTGAAGATGAGCCGGTCTACATTGAAATCGCGAACCCTGCGGCGAAGGCGATCGACACGGTCTTCTGGTGGTCCGACCAAAAGAACGGACGCAATACCGGGATGCCCAGAGTCTTCCGGCTGGAGGCATCCGGCGACGGAAAGACCTGGCATACTCTTTGCTCATCCCTCGATCACATCCGCGATCTTGAGCTTGATTTGCCACGGGTGAGCGAAGCAGAACTGGTAGCCATGCTTGGGCAGGAAAAAGCAAATCAGAGGGCCGCCCTGCAGCAGGAGCGCAAACAAATTGAAGCTGAGCTAGCCGCGATACGCGAGCCCATGCGCTTGTACGCAGCAAAGCCTCATGCGATGGATAAGGCGTTTCTGCTGGACCGTGGCAGCGTAGCGAAGCCAATCGAAGAGGTGAGCCCGGGAGCACTTAGCGCTGTGCGGCAGATCGATCCCAATCTTGGCTTGCCAGCCGCCGCTAGTGACAGTGAGCGTCGCCTGGCGCTTGCCAACTGGATTGCCAGCGACAAGAATCCGCTTACTGCGCGCGTGCTCGTCAATCGCATCTGGTACAACCATTTCGGCAATGGCATCGTAAATACTCCCAGTGATTTTGGACTCAATGGGGATCGCCCATCACACCCCGAGTTGCTCGACTGGCTGGCGGTGTCTTTCATGGAAAACGGGTGGAGCATTAAGTGGCTGCACCGGCAGATCTTGCTTTCTGAAGCCTATCGTCAAAGCTCTGCGATGAACGAGACGGCCTTTGCTGCGGATGGCGACAACCGGATGCTCTGGCGTATGCCGCTGAAGCGGATGGATGCTGAGATGCTGCGTGACTCGATATTGCATGCAAGCGGACAATTGCGGCTGGATCCGATTGGAGGCCCGAGTTTCTTTCTTCAAAAGAAGAAAGAACGCGGAGCATTCATTTACGAAACGCTCGACAATGATGGCCCGGAAGTTTGGCGGCGCGCCATCTATCGATTCGTTGTACGAGGCGGCGAACGCATCATGATGGATAGCTTCGACTGCCCAGACCCATCGGTGGCAACACCGCAGCGTAGCGTCTCAAACACACCTGTGCAGGCGCTGACGCTGCTGAACAACGAATTTGTTCTGCGCCAGGCTGGTCTTTTTGCTGAACGCCTGAAGAAAGAGGCGGGAAGCAACACGAGTAGTCAAATCCGGCGGGCTTATGAATTGCTTTACGGGCGCGAACCAAATGCGGCGGAGCTGAAGCTGGGCAATCAATTTCTTGCCAGCCAGCCGCTGCACATCTACACCAGAGCTTTGTTCAACGCAAATGAGTTTGTCTATGTCCCATAAGAATTGCCAATCCCAGACTTCGCCCCTCACGCGCCGTCAGGCACTGTGGGAGATGGGCGGTGGCCTTGCCGGCATTGCGCTTGCGCAACTGCTTTCGCAAGACACAGCTTCTGCCGCGCCAGCCAGACTGCGCGTGCCAAAGCCTGACTTTGCTCCCAAGGCCAAGAACATCATCATGATCTTTCTGCCGGGGGGATTAAGTTCGATCGACACCTTCGATTACAAGCCGGAGCTGGTGAAACACCACGGCAAGGAGACTCAGGGAGCCAACGCCATCACGCCATTTTTTGGCAAGCGTGGGACGGTGATGAAGTCGCCCTGGCAATTCCGGCCCAAGGGCAAAAGTGGCAAGTATGTCTCTGACCTGCTGCCTCAAATGGGCGAGCTTGTCGATGACATGACCTTCTTTCATTCGATGATCTCGCGCAGCAACGCTCACGGCCCGGCGCTGTTTCAGATGTCAACGGGCTTTATCTTTCAGGGCTTTCCTTCGATCGGATCGTGGGTGAGCTATGGACTGGGATCAGAGAACAAGAATCTTCCCTCGTTTGTTGTGTTGCCAGATCGACGGGGCTTCCCGCCTTGCGGGGTGGCAAATTGGGGCAACGGCTTTCTGCCGGCTTCACATCAGGGCGTGATCTTTGGAGATCAGCGCAACCCGATCGCAGACCTGCAACCGAAGTCGGGCGTCAACGCAAAGGCGCAAGCCGCCTCTTATGATCTGTTGAGTGCACTCAACGAAGAACACCTGAAGCTCAACCCCGGCGAAGACGCGCTGGTATCGCGAATCAAGGCCTATGAGCTGGCGGCCAAGATGCAGGTAAGTGCGCCTGATGTTACCGATATTTCTGGTGAATCGGAAGCCACCAGAGAGAGCTATGGCCTCAATGACCCCATCACTCGGGACTACGGCTACAACTGCCTGCTATCCCGCCGTCTGATTGAGAAGGGCGTTCGTTGCATCCAGCTTTATAACGGGGGTCACTTTGGCGAGCCCCGCGTAAACTGGGATGCCCACGAAGACCTGGTGGCCAATCACAACAACAACGCGGCGATCCTGGACAAGCCTACGGCAGCACTCTTGCGCGACCTCAAACAGCGAGGATTGCTGGATGAAACTCTTGTTGTGTTTACTACGGAATTTGGCCGTCTGCCGATCAGCCAGGGGCTAGGTGAGGGTGGCCGGGATCACAATCCCGAAGGCTTCACCTCGTTTATGGCCGGGCCGGGCCTCAAGAAGGGTTTCAGCTACGGAGCAACCGATGAGATGGGCTATAAGGCAGTGGAGGACCCGGTGACGAT
Source organism: Bryobacteraceae bacterium (assembly GCA_947456995.1). Classification (GTDB taxonomy): domain Bacteria; phylum Acidobacteriota; class Terriglobia; order Bryobacterales; family Bryobacteraceae; genus Bryobacter. The sequence continues at coordinate 9,067 of CANGVB010000082.1, forward strand.
CTATGACTTCCATGCCACCATCCTTCATCTGCTGGGCCTCGACCACAAGGGCCTCAGTTGGTATCACAATGGCCTACAGCGCCGCCTTACCGATGTTCATGGCCATGTTTTGCAACCAGCGCTGGCATGATGTCGCGATAATGGAGAAGTGACTGATCTGATCGGGATGGAGCTTGCTGACCTCGAAGCAGCCTTTGCCCCGAACCACTCCAAATTTCATGCGCGCCGGGTCTATGACTCGGTCTACGCCCAACGTTGCTTCGACCCGATGTTGATCCCGGAGCCGATCCGCGATCAGTACCGCACAGGCGCGCTTACAGAGGCAGAGCGATACGTTAGCTCGGACGGCACCGTTCGTTATCTGATGCAACTGCACGACGGCAAGACCGTCGAGACTGTCTTTATGACGGAAGGCAGCCGCGATACGATTTGCATCTCTTCGCAAGTAGGTTGCCCGGTGGACTGCAAATTCTGTCTGACCGCGCTGATGGGCCTCGAGCGCAACCTCACAGCGGGCGAGATCGTGGGCCAGGTGTTGCACGTAATGCAGCGGCACAATCTGGCACCCAAGAGCCGCACCATGAACATTGTCATGATGGGGCAGGGCGAACCGCTGATGAACCTCGATAACGTTTTGAAGGCCACTCGCATTCTGATTGATCAGCGCGGGATTGGGATGGGTGAGCGCAGAATCTGCCTGTCGACTTCAGGGCTGATTCCCAAGATTGAAGAACTGGCTCAGGCTGCAATTCGCCCGAGACTTGCTATCAGCCTCAATGCCTCCAGCGAGGAGCAGC
>CANGVB010000083.1 GCA_947456995.1 Bryobacteraceae bacterium
AGCAGATCGAGGGATTTTGGCTTGAGGGCGCTGAGCCAATCGGACGGGATCAGATTCACGGTTGCGTTGTGGGGCTTTGCGTTTTCTGCAGCCACCGCCAAGGCGATGGGGCTTTTGTCGAGGCCGATGATGGGTTGTCTGAGTTCGGCGGCGAGAGTCACGCAGATCGCGCCGGAGCCTACGCCAGCGTCGGCTATGGTGCCGATTGGCCTTGGGAGATTGAGGATCAGCTCGATCAGATGTTCGGTTTCGGGCCTCGGAATCAGAACTCCGGGTTGGACCTTAAAGTCTCTGGTGTAGAACTCCTGCTTGCCGGTGATGTACTGGAGGGGCTTGCCGGAGATGCGCTCGTGGAGGTAGCGGCCGTAGTGGATCCAGGCTAGCTCTGGCAGGGGGTCGCCGGAGTGGCTAAAAAGGAAAACGCGCTCCTTGCGGAGCGCGTGCATGAGCAGAAGTTCTGCTGTAAGCCGGGGTGGGTCGACCTTTTCGTCGGTGAGAAGTTTGATGCCCTGCATGAGGGCTTGACCGATGGTGAGATCAGGCGACACTGTTGATCTTCTCCGCATTGTAATGAGCAGTCAATGCGTTGATGAAGGGTTCGAGCTTTCCTTCCATGACCTGATCGAGCTGGTGGATGGTGAGGCCGATACGGTGATCGGAAACACGGTTTTCTTTGAAGTTATAGGTGCGGATTTTCTCCGAACGATCGCCCGAGCCGACCATGGATTTGCGTTCGGTTGAGAGGGCAGCGTTCTGCTTTTCCATCTCCAGTTCATAGAGGCGGGAACGGAGAACGCGCATCGCCTTTTCGCGATTCTTGATCTGCGACTTTTCGTCCTGCATCGAGACCACGGTACCGGTGGGGATGTGGGTGATGCGGACGGCGGAATAGGTTGTGTTGACGGACTGGCCGCCAGGACCGGAAGAACAGAAAGTGTCGATGCGAAGGTCTTTGTTTTCGATGTGGACTTCGACTTCGTCGGCTTCGGGAAGGACAGCAACAGAGACGGTGGAAGTATGGATGCGGCCCTGGGCTTCTGTGGCGGGGACGCGCTGAACGCGGTGGACACCGCCTTCGTACTTCATGATCGAGTAGACCTTTTTGCCCGAGATGATGGCGGAGACACTCTTCATGCCACCTGCGCCGGACTCGGAGATGTCGAGGATTTCGATCTTCCAGCCAACCAGTTCGGCGTAGCGGGTGTACATGCGGAGCATTTCGGCCGCGAAGAGGCTGGCTTCGTCACCACCGGCACCGGCATGGATTTCGAGCACAACGTCCTTGAGGTCGTTGGGGTCTTTGGGGATAAGAAGGGTCTGGAGCTCGTCTTCGATTTTGGCGAGTTCGGGTTCGATTTCGGCCAATTCCATACGGGCCATTTCGGCCATGTCGGGATCGGAATCCATGACCATGGGTTTGGCTTGCTCGTAGCGGGAAGTGAGGCCTTTCCATTTGCGGAAGGCCTGGACGATTTCTTCCAGGTCGACTACGGTTTTGGCAGTCTTCTTGTAGACGTTGGGATCAGCGATGATCTCCGGGTTTGCCATATCGGCATTGAGCTGTTCGAAGCGTTGCTCAATTTCATTCAGCTTGTCGGTAGGTATACGGGACATTGGGTTTGTTTAGGCGATGACTAGATCGCCACCTTGTTCTTTTTCAAGTTCCATGGCGCCGTTGAGGGCGTGGATGGCGATCTCGGCTTGCGAGTCGTCTGGAGGTTGGGTGGTGATGCGCTGGAGCCAGAGGCCTGGCATCGCGAGGATCGTTAGCAGACTGCCTTTGTTCTTCGCGGCATAGCGGATGAGCTCATAGGAGAGGCCGGCTACGAGCGGAAGCAGGGCGATGCGGGCGAGGAATTTGCCGAGCATCGTATCGAAGGGCAGGAACATGTAGAGAACCATCGAGATCAGCATGACGACGATCATGAAGCTGGTGCCGCAGCGGGGATGGAAGGTGACGAAGGATTGGGAGTTAGCAACGGTGACGGGCTTGCCGGATTCGTAGTTGAAGACGACTTTGTGCTCTGCGCCGTGGTACTGGAAGACACGGCGGATGTCTTTGGCCCGGGAGATACCGTAGAGGAAGGCGAGGAAGATGGCGATGCGGATGATGCCATCGACCAGGTTGAACATGATGCGGCCTTCGAGGACTGGGTAGACGTTCTTGAGTTGTTCGGTGAGCCAGAGCGGGACGAACTTGTAGAGAACAATGAAGAAGATGAGGCTGAAGGCGAGCTGGCCGGCCATGGCCCAGGCTGGGATTTCAGTAGGACCTTTTTTGCCGGGCTTGGCAGGACTGGCTTCGTTTTGTTTTTTTGCTTCTTCGTCGGCAAGCTGGACGTCGGCGGAGAATTTGAGGGCCTTCATGCCGAGGCTCATGGCCTGACCGAGGGTACCCAGACCGCGGAGGACGGGGAGCTTGAAGATGGGGTATTTGTCGCTGACTTTGCCTAGAGGCGCGGTTTCGCTGACAATTTCGCCATCGGATTTACGGACGGAGACGCAGTAGGAGTGTGGCGCGCGCATCATGACACCCTCCATGACGGCTTGACCGCCAATGAGGGTTTCTTCGCCAGATTCGAGGATCGGCGAGAGTTGAATGTGAGCGTTTAAGCGCCAGAAAAACTTCCAATTCATTTGATTTCAGGTTCTCTCTCTCTATTATCGCCAATTGGTTCGATGCAGGAGGGATCGTTTAGGTTCGTTCTGTTGATTTCGTTTCTCGAGCCGTAGGCAATGCTGAGACCGATGTAGCCGGGATCTTCGCGCCGGAGATGGCCGAGGCGCATTTTGGCCATCGGCATGGAGGTGGGGATTTGGGCCTCGACTTGGGAGTCTTCGAGTTCGGCGATCACCTCTACGGAGGCGAGACGGTGGAGCTGGAGGTCTTGGAGTTGTTTGAGGGCTTTGGCGGCGCGGCGTTCGAAGAGGGCGCCGAGTTTGATGGTGCGTTCCATCTGGGCGAAGCGAAGGTGATTGTCGGGGTCTTCGAGCCATCGGTCCTGGGATTCTGCTTCGATGCGTTGGGCGCGGAGGGCCTGGAAGCTCGAGTAGGCGTATTGTTCGAAGGCGAGTTCTTCGGCGGTGCCGCGGGGGAGGGTTTCGGCGCGGAGATCGGCTTTGATTTGTTCGTAATGGTCTCGCTCCTCGGGGTTGGTAGCGAAGAGCTTTTCGCTGGTGGCATGGAGGCCGTGGCGGTAGGCGTTGGATGACGATTTCTGTTTGCCGGCTTCGGTTCTGGGGCCAGTAGAGAGTTTTGCGTTTTCCTGATTTGCGAGAGTTTGGGCGGCTGATGCCATGGTCGTTGTGTCCTTGTGATTGCTGTTTGAGTGGGAGATTGCTCCCGGTGGACAGGGTATCGCTGCGCAGGTAGTCAGTTTGGCTCGTTTGTACGGGAAATCGTTGATTTGATGGGAGAAGATTTTTTGAAAATTTCTGTGAACGCGCTTTAGGCTAGAGGAATGCAACGATTTGAGCGAATCACAATTGATCCCGAGGTGATGGGTGGGAAGCCGTGCATTCGTGGAATGAGAGTTACGGTGGGGATGCTCGTGGAAGCGATGCAAGCAGGCAGGACGACTCAAAGCCTGCTTTTCGACTTTCCTTATCTTGAAGAACAGGATCTTATTGAGGCGCGTCGATTCCATGCGCAGATGGCTCAGGGGCCGGGACGAGTAGTCGGTACGCAAGCCAACAGGCCATAAGGATGGCCAAGAGTCAAAGTCGCAGGGCTCGTGCCGCCCGGAGGCGGAAGCGCCGGATGGATCAGGCGGAGTATGACCTGAGTGATGCGCAGTGGGGGGCGATCCAGGCGGCTTGGGGCGGGTGTGCTTATTGCGGGGCGGAGGGGGTGGCTTTTCAGAAGGATTGCGTGCTGGCGTTGTCTCGCGGGGGACGGTACACGCTGGATAACATTGTGCCGGCTTGCGGGTCTTGCAATGCGAGTAAGTGTAATGAAGAGGTAACGGCGTGGCTACGGCGGAAGCGCATGGATGAGGGGACTTTTTTGTTGCGGTACTTTGAGATCAAGAAGGCGCTGGCGGCGCAGTTTGCAAATCAGTGTACGCTCGATAGTGTCGATCCTTAGGAGGAGCCAGCTTTATGGGACTGCGATCCGCGTTCTTGGCAGGGGCCGCTTATACGGCAGGCGTGTTCACATTTGCCTTTGCCGCAGGTGCGATTCGAGTAACGCTGATTGCTCCGCGGGTGGGGGACCTCCTGGCTGTATTGATTGAGGCACCGGTTGTTCTGGCGGTGAGTTGGCAAGTTTCGTTGTGGTGTACGCGGCGTTTCCATGTGAGCCTCGATTCCCGCGCACGAATTCTGATGGGAGTGGTTGCCTTCTCGATGCTTATGGCGCTTGAGCTGGGATTCTCGGTTTTGATGTTTGGCGAAGCTGTTGATCGTTACTTTGCGAAATTTGCATCAAGATCCGGCGTAGCCGGATTGGCAACTCAAGTGTGTTTTGCGACGATTCCCTGGGTGCAGTGCCATTTGCGGTCGGCGGGGAGCCGGTATAGCGACATCGTTGCGTGAGATAGACGCCGAAGCGGCCTCGGTGGCTTTTCTTCAAGCCGTATCGGCCGCAGATTGGATTGTTGGGGGAGCGGCCCCAGCGGGTCAGGAGCCATACAAGGTTAAATTGAAATCGCAGAAAACTCGCAAGGATTAACGCCCGGACGGAGCCCTGCAAATCGTGAACCAGCTTAGGGTAATCGAGCGGGAGCATTGAGTTATTACGACGGAGCATTCTGCGGGAAAAGATTGGAACCGGCGGAAACGCAAGCGCCGTCTAAAAATCAACTTATGAAAATAGCTGTCGTTTTTCTGGTTGCGGCATATTGCCTGGCGCAGGCTCCGATTGAGGTGATTGCGCTCAAGCCCGACGAAGTGATTGAGGCCAGGAAGTGGACCGAGGCGCTGAGGCAAGCTCGGGAACGTGAGCAAAAGGCAGCGCCTGAGTGGGATCAAACGATGCGCAAGATGGCTGCCGCACATCCAGAAATCATGGGTGCGCGATATACGGCGAGCTTTGAGTTTATCGTTGGACGCAGGCGGGGTGCGCTTGAGCTGGAGGAGGCGGTAATGCTGCCACTGAGCGAAGAAGAACGAACGCGGGCGCGCAGCGTCTACGTTGAGATGACCGAAAGCAAAGTGGCGGCTGAGGCGGCGCGCCGACGGCTGGAACAATTCAAGATCGAATTGCTGGCGAAGCACATTGCCCCAAACAGCCGCGGGGGCCCTGTGTACGTACTCGTGGACGGGCGGCAGTACACGCCTCCAGAGCCCTGGAACTCCAGTCTCGTCCTAACGCCGGATGGAAAATTTGCCGTCCCTTACATCCGTTAGTTAAAAGTTGTACTTGAGGCCGAACTGGATGCGGCGGGGGTCTTCGGCAGCGTTGATTCTGCCGACGGCCGGGGTGCCGACGCCGGTGTTGGGGTTGTCGAAGTTCGCTTTATTCAGGGTGTTGAAGGTTTCAACGCGGAACTGGAGGGCGTGGCCTTCCCAGGGCATTCTGAAGGTGCGGGAGACCATCATGTCGACATTTTGACGGCCGGGCCCGATGATGAGACTGCGACCGGCATTAGAGACAACGCCGGGGGCGCTGGGGACAACAAAGCCTGTGTCGAAGTACCGATCAATGGTGCGTTCGGACTCGGGAAGGTTGGGGTTGCGGACCCAATCGCCACGGACGACGCCGCCGAGGTTTTGATTGTTTACGTTGATGGTGTGGCTGATGGGTGTGCCGGTGTGGGCAGCGACGATGGCCCCAACCTGCCAACCGGCGAGGGCCCATTTGGCAGGGCCGGACATTTTGCCGGTTGGGATTTCATAGACGAGAGAAAGCGCGTAACCGAGTTTGCGGTTGAGCGTGGAGAGGCCGCGTTCACGACGGAGGTCATATGGAGTTGCCGCACCCTGGCCGCCGTCGAGTAGATCTTGGTTGCCGTAATCCATATTTTTCGACCAGGTGAAGGAGGTGAGGAAGGTGAAGCCGTTGGCGAAGCGTTTTTCAGCTTTGAAGGTGAGGGCGTGATAGACGGAGTTGAGAGAGTTCTCGTGATAGTCGACGTTTGAGAACTGCGGCAGAATGAGGCGTTGATTGGAAGCCACTGTTGCCGAGGGAGTGAGGGGCTGGTTGATGTTACGCACTGTGTGAAGATTGGTGCCCTTGGTGCCCTGATAGCCGATGGTGACCAGAGTGTCGAGGGGAAGCGTGCGCTGGATGTCGAGGAACCACTGGGAAGCATAGAGCGTGCCGCGGAAGTCTGGAATGACGAAGACTCCGGCGCCGCGCTGGAGCTGTGTATTTGAGAAGGCGGGAAAGCCTTGCTGGACGAAGACGGGCGTGGTTTCGAAGTTGGGCTGGATGGCGATGTCTTGCGAACGAGGTGGGCCCGCGCGGAAGTTGGCGCCTTCAGTGGAGAGACTGTTGGGCTCGCCGTAGAAGATGCCGCCGCCAGTGCGGATGACGGTTTTTGAATTGAGCTGGAAGGCGAGGCCGGCGCGGGGGGCGAAGTTGTTGTAGTCGTTCTTGCAGCCGCAATCAGAATCGGAAGTGGGGAAGGCGATGGTGCCCTGATCGAGGAGGTAGCGGCCTACGCTCTGCTTGTCTGCTTGCGGGAAGGTGCCTTTGGGGAAGGTTTCCCAACGAAGGCCGAGGTTGATGGTGAGGCGGGAGGAGAGTTTCCAATCGTCCTGGATGAAGGCGCCCATGTAGGGGGCGACGATGTTCTCACCCTGGTTGTTGCCGAAGGTGCCGCCGGAGACCCAACCGAGAAGCATGTCTGCGAGTCCGTTGCCGGTGTTGCCACGGCTCGCGCCATTGTTGGGTTGTTGTGAGGTGAACTGCCCGCTGAAGTTGAACTGGCCGCGACGGAAGCGGGCGGCGTTGCGGAAGATGTTGAGGCGGCGGTATTCACCTCCGAATTTGAGGATGTGTTTGCCCTTCTGCCAGGAGAGTGAGTTGGAGATCATGCGGTTGTCGAGGTTGTTGAAGTTGGGCCAGAAGGCGCGGGGGCCGGCCTGAGTGAAGCCAGCGGGTGCGAAGAGGGAGAAGCCGGTATTGGGGCCGTCGTTCAAGACTTCGCCGGGAGAGTTTTTAATGCCGAAGCCGGGGTTGAGATTTTCGGTGAAGGGGATGTCGAACTTGGTGTCGAACTTGGAGTAACCGAAGCGGAGTTCGTTGAAAAGAGTGGCAGTGAAGGTGCTGGAAAGGCTGGCGGCAATGTTGTGACCCTTGAGATCGACGGTCTGACCTGCACCGCCCATGACCGGGTAAGGGAGAGTGCCGTTTTCGTTGCGGAATTGATCGCGAAGAGAGTAGCGGACGAAGAAGCGGTGATTGGACGAGATGTTGTGATCAACGCGGGTGTCGTATTGCTCGGCGTTGTCAGAGTCTTTGGGCGAGAAGAAGTGATTGAGCGGGGCGTTGTCGAGACCGGCAATATTGGAGACAGGGTAGAGATTGATGATTTGTCTTGAGACCGGATCGATGCGGGTTAAGGGGATGCGATTACCGGGGAATTGCTGCCGGGTGGCGGTGGCACCGGTACCGGTGAGGGTAAGCGGATCGTAGATGTTGCGGCGGATGGCGGGCTGGGCGCTAAAGTCGAGACGTTCGACGATGTCGCGAGATGGGACCGAGGTGATGTAACTCTGGCCACGGCGGATGCGGGTGCCCTGGTAGGAGCCGAAGAAGAAGGTGCGGTTCTTGATGATACGGCCGCCTAGAGTGGCGCCGAACTGGTTCTGTTGGAGGAGAGGCTTTTTTGCGCCGCTGCGATTGGCGAAGAAGTTGGTGGCGTCGAGCGTTTGATTGCGAAGGAATTCGTAGGCCGAGCCGTGAAACTCGTTTTGGCCGGACTTGGTGTTGACGATGATTTTTGCGCCGGCGCGGTAGCCGTATTCGGCGCTCATGTTGTTGGTGACTACTTTGAATTCGCTGACTGCGTCTACTGGGGGTTTGACGGCCTGGGCTTCAAAGCCGAGGGGGCCGCCGGAGGTGCGGGAGCTGTTGTCGTTGCCATCGAGGAGGACGTTGTTCTGGGCGATTTGCATACCGACGGCTGCGAAGGCACCTTCGCTTCGGCCACGGCTGCCGGAGTTCTGGCCACCGCCGGGGAGGACGCCGGCGGTGAACTGGGCGAGCTGAAGATAGTTGCGGCCGTTGAGGGGCATCTCAAGGATGCGCTTGCCGTCGATGACCTGGCCGACTTCGGTAGTTTCTGTGTTGAGGAGAACGGCTGAGGCGGAGACGCTTACGGATTCGGTGACGGCACCGGGTTTGAGGGTGAAGTCGAAGCGGGCGGTCTGGTTTACTTCGAGACGGAACTCACTAACGGTTTGGGTGGAGAAGCCTGGGGCGAGGCATTCGAGTTTGTAGAGGCCGGAGTTGAGCAGCGGGATGAGGTAGAAGCCCTTGTCGTTGGTAGAGGACTTGGTGACAACGCCGGTGGCTGTGTTGGTGAGCGTGAGGGTGGCCTGGTTGAGGACGGCACCCGAGGTATCGAAGACGTTGCCCTGGATGCCGGAGTTTTGGGCGTAGAGGGAGAGAGTAAGAAAGACCGAAGCGAGGACGTGACGCATCTCGTAATTTTGCCACGGTTTGATGTCCATTCTTGAGTAGCGAAAGGAAAGCTCGCGAAAGGTGGCTATGGAATGGTGAGAGTCACACCCTCGGGTGATTTTGTGTTGCCCACCTGGAGGGTGAGAGCTGTGCCGCTGGGGGTTCCTTCGGGATAACGAATGTTGATCTGGAAGAGCCCTGCTGTGAGGCCAGGTGCGGCACCGGAGTAGAGGATTTCTGCTTCCCGCTGGGCAGCGCCCGAACCGAGAAGGACTTTGACGGGCAGGCGTGGAGTTGGGAGTGGTTGCGTTACGGCTAGCGCGCCGTCGACAGGGAGGGGAGTCATGAGGCCTTCGCCTGTGGCATAGAGAACTGCAATGCGGTCTGAGGGGTAGACTACAGCGGCGGCTGGGCCGGTGCCGGAGGAGTTGGCGGTGAAGAAGGCAGGGGCGGCTTCGACGACGTTGTATTCAGTGGCCGTGGAAACTACGCCGAGACGCTCGACTTCTACGCGGACCCTGGATTTTCCGGCAACGTTGTAAGGAACGATCGCCGAGACCTGGGTCTCGAATGTGTAGACGAGCGGGGCAGGAGTGCCGTCGAAGAGGACTCTGGTGCCGTCGAGGGAATTGGCAAGGCGGCCCTGCGCGTCGAGGCGGGCGGTGGTGAGTTGTTTGGGGCCGAGGTTAGTTCCGAAGAGGGTGACGATGAGGCCCGGGCTGACTGCGCCGGTCTTGAAGCTGGCCGCACTGACAACGCCGCCGTCGGCGACGCGTGCGCGCTCTCCGGGGAAGTAGAGAGGGAAGAAGTCATGCTGGGGCCAGGTGCGCTGGCGGTTCATTGCAGCGCTGTAGAGGTTATCGGCTTCGGCACCGAAATCGTTCTCGTTCTGCACACGCATGTTGAAGACGTAGGCCAGACAAAGGTCGCTGCTGTAACGAACGATGTAGGAGCGATGGCCTGGCAGGGAGCCGGTATGGAAGAGGGTGGCAGAGTTGCCGACGGGCCTGACGTTGAAGCCGAGGCCATAGAAGGTGGGGGTGCCGACGCTGACGGGAGCTTCCGGACGCTTGATCAGTTCGGCAAAGGCGGCTGAAGAGATGAGTTTATCCGGGCGATCCTGATCGATGCGGGAGAGAATGCGGGCGAGGTCTGGCATCGAAGAGACCCAAGTGCCGGCGCCTTCGAGGCCTTCCAGAAAGATGCTGCCGTAAGGGCGTTCTACCATTCCTTCGCCAGGGAAGACGCTGTTTACCAGGGCGTCGCCGGTGAACATGTGA
>CANGVB010000084.1 GCA_947456995.1 Bryobacteraceae bacterium
AATCCACAGACCCAACTCTGGACCGTACCCACCGCTGATCAACGCAACGGTGACTTCTCAAAACTCGTCACAAACGCCAACCAGCAAATTGCAATTTTCGATCCGCTTTCCAACAGCGCCACCACAGCCCGCCAACCTTTCGCCGGCAACGTCATCCCACGTCAACGCATTAATCCGCTAGCCGCACGTGCCATCGGATTCTTCCCACTGCCCAATCGTGTCAGCGAAAGCCCCGACGGCCAGAACAACTACCTCTTCGTCAACAGTTCGAGAAACGAATACGATCAATGGCTCGGCAAGATGGACTACATCCTTAGCGCCAAGAGCCGCGTGAACTGGCGCTATGGGCAAACCCCATGGTTCAACCTTGCCCGAGTACAGTGGGGCACCAACGCTGCCGAACCATCAACCGAAGCCCCCTCCACTCGTATCTCGCGCAACTGGGGTGCAGATTGGACTTACACCATCAGCCCCTCGAAGGTCTTCAATCTTCGTGGCGGCCTCGCCCGTTACGAAGGCTTCTCTGGAAATACCTTTGGCCGTGGCTTCAACCCCACAGAGCTTGGCTTCCCACAATCGCTGGTCAGCCAATTCGACGTACTTCAGTTCCCGCGCTTTAACTTCTCGGGCAACAACTATTCACCGCTTGGCTCCACCCGTACTGCCAACTACGAGACCCAGGATACTTATTCGTTCCAACCGAATCTCACCTGGATCCGCGGGCGCCAATCCTGGAAGCTCGGCGCGGAATTCCGCCGCTACAATGCCAACAATCACAACCCCGGCTCGGCCAGCGGCAACTATACCTTTGGCCGCAACTGGACCCAGCGCGACCCGCAACGCGCAGACGCAACCAGTGGCAACGAGATGGCTACATTCCTCACCGGCACCATCACTTCAGGTAATGTCGAAAAGAACGTTTGGCCTGCATACCGCAACGATTACATGGCCTTCTTCTTTCAGAACGACTGGAAGATCACTCGCACACTCACCCTCAACCTGGGCTTCCGTTGGGACTATGAAGCTCCAATCGTTGAGCGTTATAACCGTCAGGTTCGCGGCTTCGCCTTTGATCAACCCAGCCCATTGCAATCTCAAGTGCAAGGCCTTCAACTCACGGGCGGCCTGCTCTTTGCTGGTGCAGACGGTGCAAAGCGAGAAGCCTTCAAGCGCGACTTCAATAACTGGCAGCCGCGCGTTGGTATGGCATGGCAGTTCCTTCCCAAATGGGTTTTCCGCGCTGGCTACGGCTTGAGTTATCTTGGCCAGAATGCCAGCGGTGCCGACACCGGCTTTAGCCGTCCCACTGCCGTCATTCCAAGCCTCGACGCCAATCTGACGCCCGCCAGCTTCATCAACGACCCCTTCCCCAACAGCCTCTTCCCCACCGGCTTGCTGCAACCGATCGGCGCTAGCCAGGGGCTTTCCACAAACCTTGGCCTTGGCATCGGCGCTCAGTACCTCGATCGCCCGCTGCCCTACTCGCAACAATTCTCCGCTGGCTTCCAGCACACCTTCCTCAACACCTGGCTGATGGACGTCAGTTACTCCGGCAACTTAACCAGCAAACTCCCTGTATCGGTGAACCTCAACTTCATCCCCGGTGCCGATCTTACTCGTTTGTCCGTATCTGAGCGGGCAGCCTTCTTCAACGCACAAGTCGTAAACCCCTTGAGTGGCAGACTCCCAGGCAGCGCTATAAACGGTGCCACGGTGCCACGCTCCACACTGCTCAACCCCTATCCGCACTTCAGCCAGGTTGGCATCAGCAACGTTCCAATCGGCTCACAGAATTATCATTCCCTGCAGTCACGCGCAACGCGGCGTTATGCCAACGGCTTCACGGCTCAAATCTCTTACACTTGGTCCAAGACCCTCGAAAGCGTTTCACTGCTCAATGCTCAGGACACCGATGTTGCCAATCTCCTGAACACTCGGCCAGAACAGCGCTTGCAGCAATTCGATATCCCGCACACTTTCTCTGGCATCGTCACCTACGAACTCCCCTTCGGCAAAGGCAAGAAACTGCTTTCAGGAATCAACAAAGCCGGCAACGCTCTCGTTGGCGGCTGGAATCTGAATGTCCAGTACATGATCCGGTCGGGAAGCCCCTTCGATTTCCCCAACGCCGCCCCGCTCACCAATCGCAGTGCCAAGCTGAGTGAAGACCAGCGCAACGCTCTGGCCAAAGCAGCAGGCCGATCGGAGTTCAACCCCTTCTTCGACAAATACTACGACGTGACGCTCTTCCCGCGACAAGCCCAGGCGCCCTTCACGCTTCGTGACTTCCCCACGCGCTTTGCCGATGTGCGCAGCCGGCATCTCGAAAGCTGGGAAATCTCTGCTTACAAGGAATTCCGATTCTTTGAAAAAGTTCGCTGGCAGATCCGCGCTGACTTCCAGAACGCCCTTAACTACGCTCACTTCGCACAGCAGGCCAGCAACAACGTGACTGACCCACGCTTTGGCCAGCTCAACCCCGCACAAAACAACCAGACTCGCCAGGTAGTGCTGGTAATGAAGATCCTCTTCTAGCCTCACAATAGAGGAGTGCTTCGTCTCAGCGCCTTCATTCTGATTGCCTCTCTTGCCGCATCGCAAGACCTAAAGCAACACTTCATTGGCCGCTCCGGCGCGGCTCTTGTTTACGACCTCAAAGAAGCAAAGATAGTCGGCAGTTGGAATCAGCAGCGCGCGAACACTCTTCCCCTCCGACCAGGCTCTGTCCTGAAGCCCTTCACCCTTGCAGCCTTCATCGAAGCCGGTCTCTACAAGTCAACGATGAAGGCACCCGAGGCCCTTGCATATTCAAACAACGAGTTCTTCGATCAACTCATCGCGCGTATGGACCCTGCCGATCTCGAACGAGGTTACGCCCGCTTTGGACTCAACTATCGCGCCCCCACGCTTAGCCTCAACGACCTTCTCAACGCCACCCGGCGCCTGGTCGCTCGCCATCGTGAAGAGCGCCTGCGCCCCATATTCACTGGTATGGAAGAATCGGTCAGCTATGGCACAGCCAGACTCGCTGCAATCCCGGTAACCGTCGTCGCAGGCAAAACCGGCACCACCAGCACCTCGGCCGTCTTCTTCGGTTACGCCCCGGCCGCCCAGCCACGCTATCTTGTGCTGATCCATCTCGACTCCGGCTCAGGGGGAGGCGATGCTGCCCCCTTTGCTGCGAAAATCTTCAGCAGCCTCTTTGCGGCAAAGACAGAAGCCTACGACCCCTCCACCGTCAACCTGCGGCTCTTCTGGCAAAACCCACCTGCGACTCTCAACCTCAAACCAGGCAGCTACCCAGCAGACACACTCATCGACACCGGCCAGACAAAGCTCAAAGCTCCAGGCCCACTCACTGTGACGCTCAAAGACAAGCGCTATCTGCTCACCGTCAAGGTGCCGCTTGAGGATTACGTAAACGCCGTCCTGCACGGAGAAGCAGGCGGCTTCAAGCACCCCGCCTCCAGACAAGCCATGGCCATCGCCGCCCGCACCTACGCCACACATTTCCGCCATCGCCATTCCGAAGAAGGCTTCGATTTCTGCGACACCACACATTGCCAGGACGCACGCTTCACCCTCAACGAGCGTAAAGACCTGCGCGAAGCCGTTGAAGCCACCGCCTCAGAACTGCTCTGGTTCAATGGCAAACCTGCAGCCACTTACTATCACGCTGACTCGGGCGGCTGGCTGGAAGCCGCAAGCGACGCCCCTTACCTCAAACAACGCAAAGACCCGTGGTGGCTGGATCAACCAGAGGCCCACTGGACCTGGTCCACTTCGATATCGCAGCTCGCCTCAGCTCTCAATCTATCCGTCATCAAGCCAACCTTTCGCGTTACCAGTAGAGAGCCTTCCGGCCGTGCCCGCTCGCTCGACGTCTTCGGCCATCCTGCTGAAGCTGCAGCCTTCCGGTTGCTTGTGGGCCGCACGATCGGCTGGGAGAAACTCCCCTCGCGGCTCTTCGAAGTCGCTCTCAAGCAGAAGGCCATCATCTTCACCGGTACCGGTCGCGGACACGGCATCGGTATGCCGCAAACCAGTGCAGAGCGCATGGCAGCCAGCGGAAACACACACAGCGAGATCCTCGCCGAATACTATCCCGGCACCCGCATCGGCATCAATGCGGCAGGCCTCAAATGGACCTCCCTCAAGGCTTCACGCATCACCCTCTTCACCACCAATCCCGCACGAGACAAGCAGCTCCTTGGGCTGGCCGAAAAGGACCTCCAATCGCTCGAATCGCTCACCGGCTTCAAGGCGAACCCCGTCATTCGAATCTATCCAAGCCGTGACGCCTTCCGGGACGCAACCGGCATTCTCGACCCCGTCCATGGCGCAACTCGCGGCCGCCACATCAAACTCCCGCCCAATCCCAAAGCCCTCACTTTGCGACACGAACTCCTGCATGCTCTGCTCGAATCCAACACCACTGCCACTCATCCACAGTGGTTGCGCGAAGGGCTAGTCCAGGCCTTGCTCAACGAGAAAAGCAAGGAAGCGGATCAAGCTTTGGCGCTCATTTCCAGGCAAGGGCTCAAGCAAGTCCTTCAATCCTGGCAGTTGTCAATTTCACCGTTCTGATATATTACAGACAACTAATATGAGGTTTTTCAATCGTTTTTCAATGCTTGCGCTGATCCTTACTGCGCTGGTTGCTTTAGCTCAGGACCCCCGTGGAATCATTCTCGGACGCGTCACCGATGCCTCGGCAAGTCCGCTGGCCAATGCCGCCATCAAGATCACAAACACCGCTACTGGCCTGACGGTAACCACCACTTCCAACGAAACCGGAGACTACCGTGCTCCCTATCTCAACCCAGGCACCTACAACGTTGAAATAGAAGCCCCTGGCTTCTCCAAGATGATCCGCTCCAGCGTTCAGGTACGCACTACCGAAACCGTCACCCTCGACATCGAAATGAAAGTCGGCCAAGTGAGTGAATCGGTGGAAGTCAAAGCGGAAACGCCGCTTCTGAATGCTGCCGACGTTTCGCTGGGTCAGGTCATCGACCAGCGCCGTATTGAAGAACTTCCCCTCTTCGCCGGTAACGCAATGGACCTCGTCCACCTTGCCCCCGGCACTGTCAACGGCACCAATTTGCGCCTGCGCAAGGCCCCATTCAACGCCGCTCCCAGCTCCTTCGGCACCAACGGCACCGGCAACAACAACAATGACTTCACCATCGACGGTGTCGTCAACGTCTACTCCGACGGCACTGCCCCTCGCGTCGCCTTCTCGCCACCCCAGACATCCATCGCCGAGTTCAAAGTTCAGACTGCCGCCTTTGACGCCTCTGCCGGCTTCTCGCTTGGCTCCAACGTAAACGTCACCACCAAGTCTGGCTCCAACGCCTTGCACGGCGAATTCCACGAATGGTTCCGCCATTCCAAGCTCGACGCGCCCACCATCTTCCAGAATCGCACCGGCCAGAAGCTTCCGCTTTATCAGGACAACCGCTTCGGTGGATCGGCTGGCGGCCCTCTCTCGATTCCCAAAGTCTACTCCGGCAAGAACCGCACCTTCTGGTTCTACGCGATTGAAGCAAACCTTTTCGGCGACCCCAATGGCGCAGCGGTCGTTACCGTCCCCACAGCCGAGATGCGCCGCGGAGACCTTTCTCCCCTGCTGCGGCTGAACGCCAACAATCAGGTCTACGATCCCTTCTCCACCACAGCCGTCGCCGGTGGCCGCTTTCAGCGTGCGCCGATCCCTGGCAACATCATCCCGCCTTCAAGGCTCGACCCAGTCGGTCAAAAGCTCCTCGAAGCATTTCCCCTGCCCAACCAGGCTGGCACATCAGACTTCCGTCAAAACTTCTTCCTCGCCACCAAGGCGCTTGAAACCTACTGGACCAACATCGGTCGAGTTGATCACGCCTTCTCAGAGAATCACCGCATCTTCGTACGCATGCACCGTGACTACTGGCAGGAAGACAAGAGCCGCTTCTTCGGCAACGACAAGCCGAGCGGCGTCATCCTGAATCGCATCAATCGTGGCGCTGCTTTTGACGATGTCTATGTCATCAATCCATCGCTACTGCTGAACGTGCGCTACGGCCTCACCCAGCAGGAGTTCCCCGAAAGACGCGTCTCCCAAGGCTTCGATCTCTCCAGCCTCGGCCTGAACTCCAATCTCGTGAACTCCATCGACAAGTCCACTGCCACCTTCCCGCGTCTCAACGTCGCTCCCTGGTCTGCTGCTTCCAACTGGGAATCGGGCGACGGGGTAACGGCCTCACTGCTCCACAACCTCAACTCAACCATCACCTGGAACAAGGGCAAGCACAACCTGCGCTTCGGCTTTGACTGGCGCAACCTGCGCGAGAATCGCAACCGCTTCCCCAACAGCACTTCACCCGATTACACCTTTAACTCCACCTTCACCCGCGGGCCGCTCGACACTGCCGCACCGCCTCAGGTAGGTGGCGAAATCGCTTCTTTCCTCCTCGGCATCCCCGGTGGCAACATGGGTGTCAATGCTTCTTACGCAGAGCGTAATTCCATCTATGGCTTCTACGTCCAGGATGACTACAAACTCTCCCGCAAGCTCACGCTCAACATCGGCCTTCGTTATGAAGTCGAATCAGAAACCACCGAACGCTACAACCGCGCCATCCGCAACTTCGACCAGACAACAGCAAACCCGATCGAAGCACAGGCACGAGCCCAATATGCAGCAGCTCCAATCCCTGAGCTTCCTGCAAGCCAGTTCCGCGTTCTCGGCGGCCTCACCTTCACAGCAGCCAACGGCAATCCCCGCGGCTACTGGAACACAGCCAAGGGCAACTTCATGCCCCGCTTCGGCATCGCTTATCAGATCGACACCAAAACGATCATGCGCGCCGGTTACGGTCTTTACACCGCGCCCCTCGGCACGCTCTACACCAACACCGAGCCCGCAGGCTTCAGCCTCAACACGCCCATCCAGGCCTCGCTCGACAACGGCCTTACTTACATCGCCACCACCGCCAATCCATTCCCGGCAGGCCTCGTGCAGCCGGCAGGTGCCGCAGGCGGCCTGCTCACCAACATCGGTCAGGGTGTCAACGCATTCCCCAATGCGCGTAAGAATCCTTATGCACAGCGCTGGAGCATGGGCCTGCAGCGCACCTTCGGTGGCTTCCTGCTCGAAGCCTCCTACGTCGGCAATCGCTCCACCCGGTTGAACGTTTTGCGCAATCTGAACTTCCTCCCCGCGCAGTACCTCTCCACCAGTCCTACTCGCGATCAGACCACCATCAACTATCTCGGTGCCAATTTCCCCAACCCTCTTCGTGGCACCAACGCCATCTTCGGCGCCAACACCAATCGTGGCAGTCTCCTCCGTCCCTTCCCACAATTTGGCAACGTCAACATCTACGAACCAATCGGCTATGCCTGGTATCACTCCCTCCAGATGCGTCTTGAAAAACGCTTTAGCAAGGGTTTCACCACGCAGACCTCCTACACCTGGTCCAAGAATATGCAAGCTACCGAGATGATGAACGATCAGGATCCAACCCCTTACGAAGTTGTCTCAGACCTCGACCGTACGCATCGTCTTACCTCGTCCGGAATCTTCGAACTCCCCTTCGGCAAAGGCCGCCACTTCGGCACAAACTGGAATAAGTGGGTCGACGGCATCGCTGGTGGATGGCAACTCACTGGTGCTTTCCAATACCAGTCGGGTGGTCCGCTCGGCTTCGGCAACTCAATCTTCAATGGTGATCTCAAGAACGTCCTCTTGCCCAAAGACCAGCGCAGTGTCGACCAGTGGTTCAACGTCAACGCTGGCTTTGAGCGCAATAACGCTCTGCAGCTTGCTTCCAACCTACGTCGCTTCCCCATCCGCTTCAACGGCATTCGCGGGCCCATCCAGTCTCGCATCGATGGCGGCTTGATCAAGAATTTCGTAATCACAGAACGATGGAAGCTGCAGTTCCGCGCTGAAACCTTCAACGCGGCCAACTACTCCAACCTCGCCAACCCCAACACTACGCCAACCTCCGGTGCCTTCGGCACCATCACCGGCCAGGACCCGCCCCGCTCCTGGCAGGGCGCCCTCAAGCTGACCTTTTAGGCAGCAAATGCTTTTGGACCTTGCCCAGGGCATTCCTGGGCAAGGCTTCCACCAGCACAAACTCTTTCGGCACCTTAAACGAAGCAAGCGCCGCACGGCACTTGCGCTCCAACTCCACCACATCACAGTCCCCGCGAGCCACTACATAGGCCACGGGGACTTCTCCTTTTACAGCATCCGGCTGCCCGGCCACAGCCACTTCAGCCACCTCCGGGTGCTCCAGCAAAAACTCCTCGATCTCGCGCGGATAAATATTGAAGCCACTCGCGATGATCAAATCGCTCTTTCGTCCTGCCAGCGTCACATAACCATCTGCGGCAATTGAACCGATGTCACCAGTCCGAAACCAGCCATCGACAAACGCGAGCCTCGTCGCTTCTTCCCTGCCCCAGTAGTGTGAAAACACATTGGGCCCCTTCACGTAAACTTCGCCGTCCACCACCTTCACTGAGATCCCCGGCAGCGGCAACCCAACACTCCCCGCACGACGCTCGCCCACATACGGGTTACTGATATTCATCAAGGTCTCGGTCATCCCGTAGCGCTCGAGAATCGTCGAGCCAAACTTCTCGCGAAACTCCTCCAGCAACTGGGCCGGCAGCGGGGCAGACCCGCAAACAAACAAACGCACACTTGCGCCAATCGTTGCCGCGCACTGCATCAGCCGCACATACATCGTGGGCACACCAAAGAAGACAGTCGGCTTGAAACTCAAAAACTCCTCTTCAGCCCGGCCAGCTTCAAACCGCTCCAGCAGCTTCACCCGAAAGCCCGCCATAAACCAGCAATGCAACCCATTCCCCAACCCATGCACGTGGAACAAAGGCAACGCCAGCAACAAGCGATCGGCAGCAACCATCTGCCAGGCCGTAATCAGGTTTACAGCATTGGCTGCAAAGTTGTTGTGCGTCAGCACTGCCCCCTTGGCCACACCCGTCGTCCCTGACGTATAGATGATCGCCGCCCCATCATCCCCATCGACGGTGACGACAGGCCGCACTGCGTCGCTCGCCTCAGCCTCAGCCACAAGCGCCGGCAACTCCTCGGCGCTGATAAACAGCAGCGGTCGCGAATCGTTGACAATATGAGCCAGCTCCCGCTCGCGATACAGAATGTTCACCGGCACAAAGATCGCCCCCAGCTTGAGCGAAGCAAGGTAAAGGTCGATGTACTCAACGCAGTTGGCAAGGTATACAGCCATCCGCTCCCCAGCCACAAGCCCACGCGCGGCAAGCGCCTGCGCCATACGGTCGCTGCGCCGGTCCAGCTCTCCAAACGTATAGACGCTGCCCTGCCACTCCAGGGCCTCAACATCGGCCCGCCCACGCAAACTCAAATCAAACAATTGAATCAGATTCAAAGCAACCATCCTCCAAAGAACAAATAACTCGCAACCGCGCTCGCAACCGACATCGACAAGCCCCAGATCATCAGCTTGCGAAACAAATCCTGCTTATCCACTTCAACACCTGCCGCCGCAATGCACATTGCTCCAATCGTAGACAGCGGCGACACATCCACCAAATGGCTGCCCAGATTGATCGACGAAATAATCGAGATCACATCCCCGCCACCCAACTGCGCCACCAGCTTCGGTGCCATCGGCAGAAAGGCCGGCAGCACCACACCAGATGTACTGCTATAAGCGCTCACAAGCCCACGCGCGGCAAGCGCCTGCGCCATACGGTCGCTGCGCCGGTCCAGCTCTC
>CANGVB010000085.1 GCA_947456995.1 Bryobacteraceae bacterium
ATGTTGGGGTGGAGGTCTAGCCGGTAGCCGGGGCGGGATTGGCCGGCCATCAGGAGGGGGATGCGGATGCCTTGCTCGTCTAGAATTTTCATGGCTTGGACCAGGACTTCGAGGTTTTTGCGGGGCTCGTGCGTGCCCAGGTAGAGGAAGTAGGGGTCCACTGTTTCGCGGGGTTCTGGGGTGAAGACTTCGGCGGCGGCTAGAGGGATGGCAACGATGCGGTCTTCCGGCCAGGCGAAGGCTTCGATTAGTTCGCGGCGGACGGCTTCGGACGGGGTGTGGATCAGCGTTGGGATCTTCCACTTCATCAATTTGCCGGCGCGGGATTTGACTCGGGCGGAGGTGGGGGAGGGTTCGTTCCAGGGTGAGAGGTCATGCACCGTCATGATGCTGGGGACTCGCGAGAGGTAGGGGACAGCGAAGTCTGTACCGTGGAAGACTTGTGCGCCGGTTCGCTTGAGCGCCTTCTGGAGGCCGTAGAGCCACCAGCGTTTCTCGAGGCCTTTGGGGGTGGGGGCGAACTGGTCTGAGACGGGGATGTAGTTGTCGCCGGGGTACTCGTTGCGGAGGGCCAGGATGAGCTGTTCTGTGAAGCGGCGGATGCCGCCGATGGGGCCCATGAGGGGGGTGCCGTCGAGGGCGACGGTGATGTTAGTGGGCATTGTTGGCTTCTTTAATGCCTTGAGGGATGTTGACGCGAAGGAGTACGATGAGGCCGCCTATGAAGAAGATGATGAGGGAGAGAATCGCGAGGCGATAGTTACCGGTGAGCTCAAGGGCGAGACCGAAGAAGAGGGGGCTGATCCAGCTTGTGCCTTTGTCGGAGATCTCGTAGAGGGAGAAGTATTCGGCCTCGCGGCCCTTGGGGATGAGTTGCGAGAAGAGGGAGCGGCTGAGGGCCTGGCTGCCGCCCATGACGATGGCAATGACGAAAGCGAGGATGAAGAATTCGCTTTCGGTTTTGACGGCGAGATAGATGTAGAAGAGGACGGCTGTCCAGATGACCAGGGCGACGGCGATGCTGTGTTTGGCACCGAGCCATTTGGAGAGGAAGTTGAAGCCGGTTGCGCCGAAGAAGGCGACGAATTGCACCATGAGGATTGCTTTGGTGAGCGAGCCCATCGACATGTTGAGCTGATCGGAACCGAATTGGCTGGAGAGGGAGATGACGGTTTGGATCGCGTCGTTGTAGAGGAGGAAGGCGATGAGGAAGAGCAGGGCTTGCGGGTAGAGGCGGATGTCTTTGAAGAGGGCGACGACTTGTTTGATGCCCATGGAGAGATAGTTTTCGCCGGGTGGGAGTGCGCGGGCAGCGGCGTGGTTGCGCAGGCCCATGTAGGCGGGGATGGTGAAGAGGCCCCACCAGATGCCGGCTGAACAGAGGCTGATGCGTACGGCCATGCCGTCTGAGATGCCGAAAGTCTGGGCGTTGCTGTAAAGATACAGGTTGAGAGCGAGGAGAGTGCCGCCGCCGAGATAGCCGAAGCCCCAGCCGGTGGAGGAGACTGTGTCGCGCTGGTCGGGGGCAGCGATTTCTGGGAGGAAGGCGTTGTAGATGACGATGGAGGCGCCGAAGACGAGGTTGGCAACCAGGAAGAGCGCGGCACCCCAGAGGTAATGTTCGCCGTGCATGAAGAACATGAGGCCGGTGGCGATGGAGCCGATGAGGGCGAGGCCGCCTAGCATTTCGCGCTTTTTGTGGCCGTAATCGGCGATTGCGCCGACCAGGGGCAGGACGAGGACCTGGAGGATTACCGAGAGGGCGATGAGGTAGCTCCAGAGGGCACGCGGATCGATTGCGAGGCCGAGCGGGTGGATTTTGCCATCAGCGGCGACGGCGGCTTTGGCGAGCGAGGTGAGGTAGGGGCCCAGGAAGAGGGTGACTACGGTGGTGGAAAAGGCGGAGTTGCCCCAGTCGTAGGAATACCAGGCCCACTGCTCGCGCCTTTGATTTGGTGGATTCAAAAAAAAGTTCCTAACCTTTTCTGCCGCTGCGGCATCTCTTAGTTGATGAAAATTCTAGTATCTCTATTCCTCGGAGCCCTTCTCACTATGTCTGCAGCCGATTCTTCACATGAATTTACGATGAACTCGATTGCCGGCAAGCCGGTGGCGCTTAAAGAGTTTGCGGGTAAGCCCGTGTTGTTTGTGAATGTGGCCAGCCAGTGTGGCTACACGCCGCAGTATAAGGGCCTTGAAGAGCTGTATCGGAAGTATAAGGCACAGGGTTTGGTGATTGTTGGTGTGCCGGCGAACAATTTTGGATCGCAGGAGCCGGGATCGAACGAAGAGATCGCGACTTTCTGCAAGCGTAACTATGATGTGAGCTTCCCGATGATGTCGAAGGTGGAAGTGAAGGGTGCGAATATCACTCCGCTTTATAGCTATCTGACCAAGACCGGTGGCGATGTGAAGTGGAATTTCACGAAGTTTCTGGTGGGCAAGGATGGCAAGGTGATTGAACGCTTTGAGTCTGGGGTGGACCCGATGGATGCGAAGCTGACCTCGGCGATTGAGAAGTCGCTCAAGTAGATTTTTTCTCTAGTGAAGTGTTATCGGGGGCGGAGCCGGAGTACGGCTTCCGCCTCTATTTTTTTGTAGGGGAGCAGGATGGGGGTGCCGTTGTAGTAGCTCTCCCAGTAGTCTTTGCTGTGCGAGGAGAAGGCGTGGCCGCTTTGACCTAGGGTGATGGTGAAGGCGGAATTGTCCCAGTCGGACGTATCGGCGACGAAGCGGAAGGCGGGGCCGACGCGGCTTGTGACCTGCTTGACGGTTTGTACACCGCCGCTTAAGGGAGCGGGGCCGGCCTGGACGTAGTTGTCGACGAGGGGGAGGCGGAGAGTGCTGATGGCGGAGGCGAAGGGCATCCAGGGCTTGGCGATGAATTTGCCGATGGTGACGGCTTCGCTCAAGACGAGGTTGGGGATAACGATGCGGTTGAAGCGGCCGTAATCCCAGAACTTCGGGTTCTTGCCCTGTTGTTTGATGCCGGTATCGAGAGCGTCGAGGAGGGACTGGATGAGGACCTGATCGTAGTCGGCAAACCAGTTCTTGGGACGGGTACGGAGCATGTTTTCGACGATGGATGGGGCGAAGTGGGAATCGAAGTTGATGGGGACGGTGGTGACGCTGCGCATGATGGCTCGCTTGAATTCTTCGTAGGCGAGGACGGAGATCATGGGTGCGGCGTGGCCGGTTTCCATCTGGCCATTCCAGCCTTCGAGGACTTCGAGGGCGGCGGTGAAGTCTTCTCTGGTGGCCTTGCGGGACTTGCCCGCGTTTACGAGTTGCTGGGCGAAGAAGTGGTGGAAGGCGGAGTAGACGTCTTTCTGGATTGCGGCCATCTCGGAGGGTTGCCACTTGGGTTTGGTTGCGAGGAGGTTGGCGATCTGACGCTGGCGGTAGGGGGGTGTGAAGATGCCTGCGACGTTGTATTTGTAGTCTTTCGGGAAGGGGTTTTCGTTTGCGCTGATGAGGACGCCGTCTTTGGGGTTGAAGCTGGAGGGGAGCTCGTCGAAGGGGATGAAGCCTTGCCACTGGTTGTCGGGATTGCGGGCGTCGAGGGGGATGCCGCTATCGGCGGTCTTGCGGATTGGCATGTTGCCGGCGGCCTGATAGCCGATGTTGCCGTCTGTGTCGGCGTAGATGAAGTTGTGGCCGGGGCCGGGGAAGCGGGAGAGGGCGGCGCGGAATTGTTGCCAGTTTTGGGCGAGGTTGAGTTGGGCGAAGGCGAAGGGGTATTTGCCCGCGAAGGCCGACCACTGGAGGGCGTAGCGGGTGCCGTGACGATCGATGACGGGGCCGTGGGGGGTGATCTGGATGTTGACCTCGACGGGCTTTGCGCCTTTGACGAGGATGGTTTCGTGATCGACACCGGTGAGGTTGGTTTCGTTGAAGTAGAGGTCCTGGACGTCGAAGTGGAGGGTGGTCATGGACCAGGCGATCTTCTGGTTATGGCCGATGACGACGCCGGGGGCGCCGGGGAGGGAGCCGCCGATCACGTCGAGATTTTCGGCCTTCATGTGGTTGATGTAGAAGGTGCTGGGCCAGCTCTGCTGGAGGTGGGGGTCTCCGGCGAGGAGGGGCTTGCCACTTTGAGTGCGGGTGCCGGAGATGGCCCAGGCGTTGGAGCCGGGGAGGATTTCTGTACCGGCGCGGGTGGGGAAGAGGGAGCGGATTTTTTCTTTGTCGGGGCTGCGGGAGAGGAGGAGTTGCTGATCGGATTCGATGGTCCAACTGGTGGAGAGCTGACGGTACATGTGGAGGACGAGGAGCATGGAGTCGGAGACGTTCCACTGGCGGGGGGTGTAGTTGAGGGCGCGGATTTCGAGGGGGAGGCCTTCTCGATGGGAGATGAGCCAATCGTTGACGCCTCGGGCGTAGGCGGTGAACCAGGTGCGGTCTGCGGGTTCGAGGTTGTCGGCCATGGAGTTGGCGAGGCGACGGAGGCGGTGCTGGCGGGCGGAGAGATCGTTTTCTAAAGCAGCGGGGCCGACGATTTCTGCCATCTCGCCTGAGGCGATGCGGCGGGTGGCTTCCATCTGCCAGAAGCGGTCTTGCGCGTGTACGAAACCCTGCAGGTAGATAGCGTCTTCGATGGTGGCGGCTTCAATGTGAGGGATGCCGCGCTGGTCTCTGGTGATGGTGGCGGGCTTGGAAACCGATGCGGCGAGCTCGCCCGAAGTTTCGGGCATGCTTCGCCGGATGAACTGATAAGTCAGGCCGATCGCGGCAATCGCAAGGATTGCGGCGATGGCGTTGGTATATTTGAATACGCGTCGCACCTAATCAAAGTCTAATGGAAGCCAATAGTAATATCGGGTTTAAGCTGTTTCTGTTGTTGATGCTCACAGCGATCAACGCTTTTTTTGCGGCGTCGGAAATCGCATTGCTGAGTGTGCGGCGGCAGCGTATTTTGCAGTTGGCGCAAGAGGGGAATATTGGGGCGCAGGCAGCATTGAAGCTGCTGGCGAGCACGGAGCGGCTGCTGAGTGTGATCACGGTTGGGATCAGCATTACGTCGCTTGCGATGGGTGTGGCGGGGGAAGAGGCGATCAACCAATGGCTGCAATCGCAATTGATACCGCTGGCTCCGGCAGGCTATATCAAGGTGGTTGAGATCTTCTGCCTGATGCTGAGCTTTGTGGTGCTGACGCTGGTGTTGGTGGTGATTGGCGAGGTGGTGCCGAAGAATATCGGGATTATCGCCTCGGAGCGGATCAGTATTTTGAGTGCGCCGCCGCTGCTGGTGGTGAGCCGGATGTTTGCTCCGCTGGTGTTTCTGGTGGAGCGGCTGTCGAATTTCTTCTCGCGATCTCTGGGGCTGCCGCAGGGTGGGGCTCACGGGATTCATTCGCTCGAAGAGATCCGGCATATTGTGGAATCGAGTCTTGAGCATTCGACGGTGACGAATTTTGAGGCTCATGCGATTGATCGGTTGCTTGAGTTGCGCGAGCTGGTGGCGCGTGAGGTGATGACGCCCCGGAGCAGCATGGTGTGTTTGCCGAGCGATGCTTCGCTGGATGAGTTGCTGAAGACGATGAGCGATCATCACTACTCGCGGGTGCCTGTTTACAAGGACAATCCGGACAACATTATTGGCATTGTGCACTTTCGGGATTTGCTGGTGGTGTGGCAGGAGAGGCGTGTGGCGACCGAGAGGCGGCGGCCGGTAAGGAAGTTTGTACTGGAGCAGCATGTGCGGAAGCTGCCGGTGATTCCGGAGACGAAATCGTTGAGCGATCTGATTGATGAGTTTCGGGCTAACCGTGCGCATATGGCGCTGGTGGTGAATGAGTTTGGGGCGGTGAGTGGGGTGTTGACGCTGGAGGATGTGTTTGAGCAGGTGTTTGGGGAGATCGAGGACGAGCACGATCTGGTGGTGGTGGAGCAGGCGAAGAATGCGGATGAGCTGGAGCTGGAGGGCTCTGTGCCGACGCGGGATCTTGAGACGAAGTTTGGGATTGAGCTGCCTGGGGACGCGGGGTTTGAGACTCTTGCCGGGTTTATTTTGTTCCGGCTAGGGTACATTCCGGCGGTGGGTGAGGCGATTGAAGAGGGGGACCGTCGGTATACGGTGATTGAGATGGAGCGGAACCGGATTGGGCGGGTGAAGATTGAACGCTTGGCGGTCTAGTGAGGTTTTGCCGGATTTAGGCCGAGGGCCTTTTCGATTTCGCGCCAGTCGACGAGGATGAAGTTCTTGCGGCTGTCGTTCATGGCGATGAAGAGGCCTTTGGGTAGGAGTGCGCCCAGGGGCTTGCTGGTGGTGTCGATGCCGTCGGTGGTGGCTGCGCCTACTCGGAAGCTTCCCAGGGCCTTGCTGTGGTCGTGCGGGCCGCCGGGGCCACCTTCTCGGGCGTAGACGTGGTATTCGGAGACGGGGGTTTGCTGATCTGTCGCGATGATGTAGCCGCGGCCTTTGGTGGTTTTGTAGATGGCGATGCCTTCGCGGTCTCCCTTCCAGCCGGTTTGGGCGAAGAGGGCGAGTTCTTTGGCGGCGTTGGGGTGGGACGGGTCTGCGTGGTACTTGCGGATGCCTGCGCCTTCGTCAGAGTAGTAGAGGTAGCCGGCTTCGTTGTCGACGGCGATGGCTTCGATGTCTTTGGTGTTGCTGAAGGTGCCGAATTCGCGGACTTTGGTGGCGGTGAGTTGGCCCTTGCCGTTGTCGCTGAGTTGATATTGCCAGAGGTAGGTGCCGCTGGGGCCGGTCTTGCGGCTGACTACGGCGAAGATTGCGCCATCGGTGGGCCGGGTGTAGATTGCGATGCCCATGGGTGCGGCGAAGACGGGGATTGTTGCGAGGTCGCGAATGCCTTTGCCGGGGAGGATCTCGAAGACTCGGAGGCGATTCTGATTGCGCTCTGTGGCGATTGCGATGTCGATCTTGCGGCCGGCGAGTTTGAGGCCGTAGGCTACGTCGATGTTGTTGGGACGGTCGACTCCGGGGATCGACATGAGTACGGAGCCGTCGAGTTTATAGACGACGATTGCGCCGGCTGGGGCGGCCATCTTTATGGTGCCGAGGATGAGGCTTTCGGCGGGAGATTTGGGGTTGACCCAGATGGCGGGGTCGTCTGTTTGGTGGAGGGCGGAAGCGGTTTCGCGCAAGGGCTTTACGTCCACTTGAGCAGCTAGCAGAAGTAATGCGGTTAAGAACATAAAAGCTTAGAAGAGGACGCTTTGGGGGCGGTGGAGCGGGACCTTGAAGTAATCGAAGGCTTCTACGGTGGCTTCTCGGCCTTTGTTGGTGCGCTTGATAAAGTTCT
The DNA here is from genome assembly GCA_947456995.1 of Bryobacteraceae bacterium. Classification (GTDB taxonomy): domain Bacteria; phylum Acidobacteriota; class Terriglobia; order Bryobacterales; family Bryobacteraceae; genus Bryobacter. The sequence continues at coordinate 7,269 of CANGVB010000085.1, forward strand.
GCTGGATGAGGAAGGGCTCGTAGACTTCTTCGAGGGTGCTGGCGTCTTCGCCGGCGGCGATGGCCCAGGTGTTGAGGCCGACGGGGCCTCCGCCATAGGTGGTGAGCAGGCACTTCATGAGGCGATAGTCGACCTCGTCGAGGCCTCTTGGGTCTACGTTGAGGAGCTCGAGAGCGGAGCCGAGGATTTCTTCGGTGAGTTCGCCTTTGGCTCGGACCTGGGAGTAATCGCGGACGCGCCGCAGGAGGCGGTTGGCGATGCGGGGGGTGCCTCGGCTGCGTTTGGCGATGGAGAGGGCTATGCTGTCGCTGAGATTGAAGTTGAGGATTTTGGCAGAGCGGCTGACGATGCCGGCGAGGTCTTCGTTTGAGTAGGGGTCGAGGCGGAGGACGAGGCCGAAGCGGCCGCGCAGGGGAGAGCTGACGCTGCCCAGCTTGGTGGTGGCGCCGACGGCGGTGAATTTGGGTACCGGGAGGGAATGAGTGCGCGCGCCGGGGCCTGTGCCGACGAGGATGTCGACGCGGTAATCTTCGAGCGCCGAGTAGAGCATCTCTTCTACGTCTGGGGCGAGGCGATGGATTTCGTCGATGAAGAAGACCTGCTTGGGGCGGATGCTGCTGAGGAGGCCGGTGAGATCGAGCTTCTTTTGCAGGACTGGGGCGGAGGTTTGTTCAAAGGCGGTGCCGAGTTCGTTGGCGATGAGGGTGGCGAGGGTGGTCTTGCCGAGGCCGGGCGGGCCGTGGAGCAGGACGTGATCCATGGCCTCGCCGCGCAGGCGGGCGGCTTCGATTGCGATGGCGAGGTTTTCTTTGAGGTTTTCCTGGCCGGTGAAGTCTTTGAGACTGCGCGGGCGCAGGGACGCCTCAAAAAGGCGCTCTTCGTCCTGTGCTTCTCCTGCGACTATGCCCCGTTCGATCATTCACTCTCAGGTTAGCGTACCAACTCCAAACACTTGCGGAAGAGCTCTTCGAAGTTGGGAGAGGTGACGGTTGCTTTGGCTTTGAGAACAGCTTGCTCGGCAGCGGATGGGTTAGAGCCGAGGTTGATGAGGGCTGAGAGGACGTCCTGCTCAAGTGGGGAGAGATTGCTTTGTTTGCTCATGACCGCGCCGGGGCCGGAGGGGAGATCTTCCATTTTGTCTTTGAGCTCGACGATCATGCGCTCTGCGGTTTTTTTGCCGATGCCGGGGATGCGGGTGAGGCTGGCGACGTCGCCGCCGCGGAGGCAGGCTACGAGGCTTTCTACTGCGATTCCGCTGAGGACTTTGACGGCGAGGGAGGGGCCGATGCCGCTGACGCTGATCAGGCGCTCGAAGGCGCGCTTCTCGATTGCGGTGAGAAAACCGTAGAGGGAGATGGCGTCTTCGCTGACCTTGGTGTAGATGCGGAGGTTGACTTCGAGGCCTGTGTCGGGCAGGGCGGTGTAGGTACTGATCGGGACATCGACTTCGTAGCCGACGCCGCCGGCGAGTACTATTACGGTGCCTGCTGTTTTCTCAAGCAGGGTGCCCCTCAGATAAGCAATCATAAAAACACCATAGCTTATGGCACGGCGACTCTTTTTCGTTTCAGGAATTCATAGCGGCCACGCGGAGTTGCGTGGCGAAGAAGCAAAGCATCTCTCGCGGGTGTTGCGCGTAGAGCCGGGGCATGTTTACGAGATCTCCGACAACCAGCAGAAGTACCTGGCTCGGGTGACTGAGGCGCACAAGGAACTGGTGCGGTTTGAGGTTATCGAGAAGATGCCGACGGAGCGCGAAGCTCCTGAAATTCATCTGTATGCGGCGATCATCAAGTTTGAACATTTTGAGTGGGGGATCGAGAAGGCGACCGAGCTTGGGGTGGATCGCATTGTGCCGGTGCAGAGTGCGCGTAGTGAGAATGGGCTCGATAAGGCTGTGACCAAGCGTCTTGAGAGATGGAAGAGGATTGCGCTGGAGAGCAGCCAGCAGAGCCGGCGGGTGTTTCTGCCGGAGTTGACGCCGGTGATGCGGTTTCGCGATGTGGTGAGCCAGGCGGCGGGGCAGCGGGTGTTTCTCGATGAGAAGCGTGACGGGGGCTTGTTGCGGGATTTGCCAAAGGAAACATCAACGATCAGTCTGCTGATTGGGCCTGAGGGTGGATGGACGGATGATGAGCGTGGGCTAGCTGCGGGTGCGGGGTGGATATCGGCTAGTCTCGGGCCTCGGGTGTTGCGGGCGGAGACGGCGTGGATGGCGTCGCTGGCGATATTGCGGGCCTAGCGCTCGCAGGGCTCGCGGTTGTTGAGGATGGGGTAGAAGAGGCGGCGGGAATCGCCTTCTTTGCGGCAACTGATCTTGCGGCCGTTGACGAAGATCTGGAGTGCGTCCGGGGCGTAGATGACGGCATTGTCGGCGAGGTTGGGCTGCATCCAGATGCGCAGGAAGCCTTCGTCCTGATAGTCGGCGATGAGGCGGGTGGGGCCGCTGAAGAGGGCGAGGCGTTGTGGGCCGTCGTTGA
>CANGVB010000086.1 GCA_947456995.1 Bryobacteraceae bacterium
AATCGGCATCAGTAGCACTCGATTCCAAAAAGAGATTCGGTTTCAACGGGCCAGCAATCACCAGGTCTTCCTCCAGTACTTCACTGGTGTAAGTAAGTACATCGGGACGGGATGAGGCAAAGCGCTGGTCGCTTACCATGTACTCCTGAGCCATCCCCAACGTTGTGTAACCAACAAAGGGCACCGGCTTGGCCGGATCGGCAACATACTCATCAAAGCCCTCATTCTGTACAGGAGCGTCCAGACTTAGCTTACCGCCGGCATGAAAATACAACTTGCCGGCACTCCCCTTGGGAGGCCATTGGTCAAAATTGCGCCAGCGATTGGTGCCGGTCTCGAACACAATGGCACGGCTCAGTTTCGGGTCTGCCTTCTCCTTGAGATGGTGCTCAAAGAACGGGAACTCCACCTTCTCCCGAAACCACACCGAGCTCTTTTGGTTGAAAGCGACGCTGCCCAGTTTGTCGCCATCTCCGCGAGCCCAGCCGCCGTGTACCCAGGGGCCCATCACGAGTGTTCTCCGCGTGGCAGTGCTCTGTTGCTCTAGAGAAGCATCAAGGCTGAGCGGCCCCTGCAAGTCTTCCGCGTCATACCACCCGCCAACAGTGAGCACCGCAGGACTGATGTTCTTCACATGCTGCGCGATATTGCGAGCCTTCCAGAAATCATCGTAGGTGGTATGTGCAAGCAGGTCAGACCAATAGGGACTTTCCCGTTTGAAGAACTTCTCGTCGGCATTCGAAAGAGCGCCCAGCCGCTTGTAGAAATCGTATCCGTCGCGAGTGCCAAAGTCGAATCGACGTGCATTCGGATCTGGTAGTTCAGGCTCGGTCTTCTTCTTGCCGAAGAACGCGTAGAAGCCAAAATTTGCTGTCAGGTAAAAAGCACCGTTGTGATAAGAATCATCCCCCTTGAAGAGGTCAATGATGGGGGCCTGTGGGCTTGCAGCCTTAAGCGCCGGATGGGCTTCGATCATGCCGGCGGCCGCATAGAAGCCCGGATAGGAGATGCCTACGATGCCCGCTTTGCCATTGTTGCCCTTGATGTTCTTGAGCAGCCAGTCGATCGTGTCGAAGGTATCGGTGGATTCATCGATATCCTGTGGCCCCTTCTTCACCGCCCGGTGTGGGGTCATCTCGACAAATACGCCTTCACTCAAATAGCGGCCTCGCACATCCTGATAGACAAAGATGTAGCCGCTCTTGAGGAAGAGCTCGTTTGGCCCGAGACTCGGGCGATACTTGTCCACGCCGTAGGGAGCAACGCTGTAAGGGGTGCGGCTCAGCAGAAAGGGATAGGTCTTCAACGCGTCTTTCGGTACGTAAACACTGGTAAACAGACGCTTGCCGTCACGCATCGGAATCCGGTATTCATACTTCGTGTAGTTCGCCTTGACATACTCTGCGGAAGCCGCAGGTGTCATGGGTTGAGAAGAAGCAAGAGCGACAAAAGACAGAAGAAGCAATACCAAACGCATAAAGCTCATTATAGAATCGCGAGATGCCCGCAACTTTGCTTTATGAACTCGCCGCTGAATTTCTCGGCACCATGATCATCCTTCTCTTCGGAGGAGGCGTCGTTGCAATGGTGCAGCTTTTTGGCACAGGAAGCCCCGGTGAGCTCGTCAATGGAGGCTATACCAACATCACCCTCGGCTGGGGCCTGGCCGTGATGATGGGGGTGGCCGTGAGCGCGAAGGTAAGCGGAGCTCATCTCAACCCGGCGGTTACTCTCTCGGTCGCCATCTTCCGCGGCTTCTCCTGGGCCAAGGTTGCACCCTACATGCTGGCTCAGATGGCAGGCGCGTTCTGCGGCGCAGCTCTGGTATTTCTCAACTATCGTCCCGCCTTCCTCAAGCAGGATCCCGGTCTCGATCACACAGCAGGAGTCTTCTGCACCTTCCCGGCCTTCCCGGACGTCCCATCAGCTGGCTTCATCGACCAGGTGCTTGGTACCGCGCTGCTGCTCTTTCTCGTAATGGCGCTCACCGACGAAAACAACCTGAACGCCCCATCCTGGCTTACCCCGATCCTTGTCGGCTCCATCGTTGTTGCAATCGGTATCAGCTTCGGCGGCCTGCACGGCTACGCGATCAACCCCGCCCGTGACCTGGGCCCCCGACTCTTCACCGTAGTTGCCGGCTTCAAAAACAATGGCCTCACCGATGGGGCCTCAGCCTGGATGATTCCCTTCTTTGCTCCCTTCCTCGGCGGTATCGTAGGTACAGCAGCATATGACTTCACCATCCGAAAAGCCCTCTAATGACCAAGCATGAAATCTGGCTGGTTCGCCACGGGGAAACCGCCTGGAGCCTCAGCGGCCAACACACCGGTTGGACCGATTTGGCTCTCAACGAAGAAGGCGAAAAACAGGCGCTGACACTCAAGACAGAACTCAGCGGCAAAACCTTTGCTGCTGTCTATTCCAGCCCGTTGCAGCGCGCGCGCCGTACTTGTGAGCTGGCAGGCTTTGGTGATCAGGCCCAATACCTTGACGACTTGCGCGAATACAATTACGGCTCGGTGGAAGGCAAGACTGCAGCAGAGATCAAGCTCACGATTCCCGACTGGTCGATCTGGACACATGGCACGCCGGATGGCGAAACGATGGATCAGGTCTATGCGCGATGCGGTAATGTCGTCGAAACTGCACTGGCCGCCGATGGCGATGTTCTGCTTTTCGCCCACGGCCATCTGCTGCGCCTTCTAGCTTGCCGGTATCTGGGAATTCCTGCTCTGAGTGCCCGCATGTTTGCGCTCAGCACAGCCTCGATCAGCGTACTCGGTTGGGAGAAAGAGACCCGCGTGATCCGGAAGTGGAACCAGACGGCAAAAGGCCGACAGACTTAAGCGCACGCGTCGAGCCGTTCAGCACCAGAGACTCCACCTGATCGGTGAACCAGCCTGGTTGCATGAAGTACATCATGGCGTCGCCTGCCTCATAGCCACCTTCGCGCTGCAAGCGCAAAGTTGGAATGTAGCCGGGAAGAAAGTTCGCGTAGCCGGCAACAATCACACGGCTGCCGTATTTGGCCTTGAAGTGTAGAGCGTAATCCACAACCACTTCACCCGGCAGGGCCAGAATCGAGATCGCCCCGATGCGGATCGCCTGAATCGGGTAAGCCGTATCGAGCGGCATCTTCTTAGCGGCCATCGCCGCCAGCATTGCCTTGCCACGACGTGCAGCGAATCGGTCGGAGCTGAGTGCCTCGGCTTCGTATGCTTCTTTTGTGTGCGATGCAAAGGGCAGACGAATCTCTTCCATTGCAGTCTGGAGCTTTCCTGTAAGCAGCGTAAGCTTGGCTGACATCGCCGCCTCAGCCAGACTCTTGCCATGCTTTTGCGCCAGAACGCGGCTGCCGCGCGGGGTGGCGCGTTGATCGCCTGCACTGAGCGGAATAAACATGGCAGTCACTCCCGGCAAGGCTTCCTCAACACTGGCCTGCGCATAGCCCGGATAGTCGCCGCTCACCTCATAGGTGTCGCCCGTCAGCACCGTCGGATGACAGGCGTAGCCAAAGAGCAAGGCAAAATCGCGGCCGTCTTTTCGCTTGAGGCGAAGCACTGGCACGCGATGATCTACCGGGGCCGGAAAGGTCTCGCCCGGCCGTATTACAGCCAGTTGTTCGGTGCGTCGGTTAAACGCAAAGCCAGCTTCAGTCCAGCCGCTGGATATAGTCACGGGCTCAAGCTTGTCGAGTGCCGCAGCAATCAACTGATCCAGTTGATCGATCAGACCCACAGTGTATGTTTCTGCTTCGCGATCAAAAGCGGGGCCTTCACCCTGGCTGATCGTCATTCTGTCGAGCACTGCCGGCCCGGAATGGGTGTGCGAGGCGAGAAAGACAACCTGATCGCGCCTCAATCCATGCCTGGCCATCACGCGGCGCACCACCTCTGTGGTGCTGCGCTCGGTAAAACCAATCAGGTCTGCCGTAACAACCACTACACGCCCGCCAGCACTGTCATCGATCGCCAGCGCCTTGGCGTAAAGATCGAGCCCAACCTCAGCAGCTGGATGAGTGCGTGCGCCAAAACCCATCAACCAAACTGGAGTTTGTGGTGTGATCTTGACCCGGGCGACACCCGCGCGAAACTCTGCGTTCAGCGTCAGCGACAAAGCCAACAGAAGCAGCCAGCGCACTAGAACTCAACCCGGATTGCAACCTGGCCCTGACGAGGAGTATTCCCCTGGCCAGCAATGCGCCCAAACTGAGCGTTGCTGACATTGGCCTGCGGGGCTGCAAACACGGTGCGGTTGAAGGCATTGAACAGCTCTGCACGGAACTGCAGTTGCAGTTTATCCATGAGCTTGATGCGCTTGATCAGGCCAAAGTTCTCGTTGAGGAAATTTGGGTTGCGCAGATTGGTGAAGGCACGCGCACTTGAACCAAAAGTCAGTGCGGCAGGAGCGCTGAAGGCAGCCCGGTTGATCCACAGATCCCGAGCCGGATCAAAGTTATCCACTTCAACCCGACGGTCTGCCGAAAGCGCATTGGGACGCAAGGCAGAAGTGAATAAGGGCAGTGTATTGTTTGCCGTAAGCGTGATCGGTGTACCCACCGAATACTGGTGAATCCCGGTGAAGGTCCAGCCGCCCAGTACGTGCCGGCTGGCATTTTTAAACGACGGAATCTGGTAGCTATAGCTCAGCGCAAAAACATGCGGTACGTCTGTAGTTGCGATCGCCTTCTCAAGACCTCGATTGTACGTGGTCTGCCCTGCAGGGCCGCCACCAGCAAGAATGTCGGAATCGGAAATTGTCTTGGCCCAGGTATAGGCCATCTGCACATCAAGCCCACGGTAGCTTCTTACCTGCAACTGCGTCTGCAGTGCGTGGTAGGTAGAAGAGCCTGCAGGGTTGCTGCGGTTCCACACGGCCTGCATGTGCGGATAAGGCCGCAAGGCCTGAGCTACAGACCCGGTGAAGCCAGCGTAGGGGGCACGAATGCCGGCCGCTGCTGCTTCCGCCGAGTTGATGTTGCGGGTGAGCAACGAGCCGAGGGCGAGGTTAGAGGGGTTGAGTTCGTTCCAGTGCACCAGGCCATTTCCAAGGCGAGTTCCTTTGGTGCCGAGATAGGTAACTTCCAGATTGACGCGCTGCATCAATTCGCGTTCGATCGTGAACGACCAGTTCTGGAAGTATGGGGCACGCCCGTCGCTGCGCAGCATCATACGCACATCCGCACCATTGCCGGCCGAAGGGCTGATGAAGGGCGGCTGTGCAAAATTCTGCGGGAAGCCCCCATCCCAGTTGAAGCCCGGGGTGACGCCAGCATCGAGACTCTGGAAGACAGGCTGCGCCACGAAACCAACACTCGATTGCAGGGAATCCCGCAAACCGGCATTGGCGTTGCCCTGCGCGTAATAGATGCCATAGCCGCTGCGCAAAACTGTCTTTGGCGTCAGAGCGTAGGCGAGACCCAGACGTGGGCCAAAGGCCTTGAAATCGGTATCGGCCAGGCGCTGCAATCCGCTTCGGCCCGGGCCATCACCCAGAAACACCATCGCGCCAGGAAGGTTGCCAGCAGCCGGATTCGGCAGGTTCAGATCGAAGGTAGAAAGATTGTCGCGATTCTCATAACGAGGAATGAAGACGTCGTAGCGTAAGCCGTAGTTGAGGGTCAGCTTGCGGCTCACCTTCCAGTCGTCCTGGGCGTAGCCGGCGAAGTATTGGTAGCGATTGCGTGGGAAGTAGCTGAAGACTTGCAATTGCCCGCGATTCACGCCGCCCAGCAGGAAGCTGGCGATTGCGTTGCCACTGTTGGCAGTGCCAGGCAAAGCCGTCTCGAGGGCGTTGAATTGAAACCAGCCCATCGTGCGCCAGGGGTCGATTCCGTTGGTTTCCATGAAGCGGAAGTCGAGACCAAATTTCATGTTGTGGCTTCCGCGCACCCAGGAAAAGCTTTCACCCAACTGGAAGGCATTGTTGGTTTGAAAGACGCGGCTGTTGCAGTTCTGGTCGCCCAGGCGGGAGAAGCCCGAGGCAATGAATTCGATGCAGGGGAAGGTGTTGTCCGGGCCACGGTTCACACCAGTGAGGCCAAGCTTGGTGGGCCAATCCTGATCGAGGCTATAGGCAGCAATTCTGACTGCGGTTCGTGTGTAGCCAAGAGTGATGTGATTCAGCATGGTGGGCTTGATTACCAGATCGTGGCTCACTCGCAGCCAGTTGTTACGGCTGGCAGTGGAACGATTCGGAGTGGTGGGGCCGGGGACGAGTTCGGGGTCGCGAATTTCGTTCAAGTCGTTGTAGTAGTAGCCGGAGATGCGATTGCGGTCAGAAAACGCGTGATCCAGCTTCAGGTTGTACTGGTTGCTATCGGTCTGGCCACGGCCTGTAGACAAAAAGTTATTGAAGATCGAGTTGTTGTCGGGCGTTGGCAGCAGGGGCAGGATGTTGCGGGATACGGTAGAAAAACGGCTGGCCGGAATGCGGTTTCCGGGAAACTGGTCGCGGACGATTCCAGCAGGGGTGCTGCGGTTGGTGGAAGGATCGTAGACGGCGGCAGCCCGTGAAAAATCGCCCTGGCGGAAGTCCAGCGGGATCAGACTCTGCAAGGTGTTGGGCGAGCCCTGGCGAAAGCGATAGCCGCCGTAGACAAAGTAGAAGAAGGTCTTGTTTCTGCCGTCGTAGATTTTGGGGATGTAGACTGGGCCGCCGAGGGTTGCGCCAAACTCGTTCTGGCGGTTTACCTGGCGTGTGCGCTGAAAGAATCCTCGTGAATCCAGCTTGTCGTTGCGCAGGTAATTGAAGACCGCGCCGTGCAATTCATTGGTGCCGCTGCGGGTGGTGAACAACTGCACGCCGCCGCCGGTGCGGCCGTATTCAGCATTGAAGTTGGCGCGTACCATCTTGAATTCGCCGATAGTCTCGACAGAAGGCCGCGCGTTGCCGGCGATGATGCCGCCGCTCTCGATGCCAGTGGAGGCTACGCCGTCGAGCAGCACTTCTTTGGCACGGCTCGGCGAGCCCGAAATCTGGGTGTTGTTCGTATCGCCAGTCACACCCGGAGCAAGGAAAATGAACTGCTCCAGATTCCGGACGTTGCCGCCAACGAAGAGCGGCAGATCCATCAGCTTGGCCCGGCTTACGGTTGTGCCAAGGTCTGAGGTGGCCGTCTGCAGCGAAGGAAGCTCTCCGGTTACTTCGACACTTTGATCTACCTGGCCCACTTCAAGGCGTACGTCGACGCTGAGGGTTTGTGCGACGTTGAGCTCGATAGCCTTTCGGATCGACTTACGAAAGCCTGGAGCCTCCACAGTGAGTTCATAGAGACCAACGGGGAGTTGCTGTACAACATAGTTTCCGGATGCAGTGGTGGTGGTGCGGAACTCCAGCCGGGTGCCTGTGTTGATGGCTGTGACAGTGGCAGCGGCAACGGCTGCGTCGCTTGGGTCGGTGACTCGGCCGGTAAGCGTCCCTAAAGTCGTCTGTGCCCAGGCATGAATGCTGAGAAAGCCAAGAAAAATAATTGTACGCATTTGTGGTGTTTCCTGAAGGTGTTAATTCTAGGCTACAAGGATTGATTAATAAAATCAAAGATTGTCAGCAGGGGGGATTGCGCGAAGAGTAAAATTCCAAGATGCGACTTTGTTGGCTACTTCTGGCTCTCTCCCTCCTCGCCTCTGCCCAGGACTTCGATTTGCTGCTGCGAGGGGGCAGAGTCATCGACCCGCGCAACGGGCGCGATGGCGTCTTTGACCTGGCGATCCGTCAGGGTAAGGTCGCCGCTATTGAAACAACGATCGACCCGAAACGAGCCAAAAAATCTGTCGAAGTAAAGGGCCTAATCCTCACGCCTGGCCTGATCGACATCCATGCCCACGTCTTCTATACGGCGGGCAACCCTGGCGCCTGGGCCGGAGACCTCAGCGTCCAACCCGATGCCCACAGCTTCCGCACCGGTGTTACGACAATGGTGGATGCAGGCTCGGCTGGCTGGCGCAATTTTGAGGTCTTCCGTTCTACCGTGATTGACCGATCCAAGACTCGCGTTCTCGCCATGGTGAATATCGCCGGCTTCGGCATGATCTCCGACGCCACCGAACAAGGTGACTTTGATCCTCACGCTGTCGCAAGACTGGCCCTCAAGCACAAAGACGTAATCGTGGGCGTAAAGTCAGCTCATTACCAGAAGCCCGACTGGGACAGCGTAGACGATGCTGTTCTTGCCGGTACCAAAGCGAAAATCCCTGTCATGGTGGACTTCGGTTACTTCCTGCCCGAGCGGCCGTATTACGAACTCGTCGGAAAGCACCTGCGGCCCGGCGACATCTCCACACACATGTTCCGCGCCCCTGTCCCCTTTGTCGACAAAGAAGGCAAACTCTACCCCTACCTTGTAGAAGCGCGCAAGCGAGGCATCAAGTTTGACGTTGGCCACGGCGGAGGTAGCTTTGTCTTGCGTAACGCCTCAGGCTCTATCAAGAACGGCTTCTTCCCCGATACGATTTCTTCAGACCTGCACGCCGGCAGCATGAATGGATCGTTTATGGATCTGCCCGCACTTATGTCGAAGCTGATGGCCCTCGGGTTGCCGCTCAAAGAAGCCATCCGTGCCACTACATCGACGCCAGCCGAGATCATCCAGCGGCCTGAACTCGGCCACCTAGGCGTTGGCGCAATTGCCGACGTCGCCATGTTGCGCATCATGGAAGGGGACTTCGGTTATTGGGACAACAACCAGGGGCGTGTAAACAGCAAAGAGCGGCTCTTCTGTGAGATGACGCTGAAGGGTGGCGAGGTTGCCTGGGATTGGAATGGACGCATGGGCGTTGACTTCCGGACCCTGGGCGAAATCTATGGCATCCGTCCCAAAGTGGACCAGATTATCGTGCCTCCCGGCAAAAACTAAAGCCCGAGCTTGCGGTGTTCCACCATGATGCAGAGGTCGCTGACATAGTCCAGCCCGGCAGCAACGGCGATGGCTTCTGCTTCTTCGTTCTCGATTCCAGACTGCAACCAGAGCGCACTGGCACCAATCGCTACTGCCTCTCGTGCCACTGTGGGAGTCTGTTCAGGACGCCGGAAGACATTCACTAAATCCACCGGGATGGGGATCTCAGCAAGGCTGGCATAGGCTTTCTCGCCCAGCACTTCAGACTCTTTCGGATTTACCGGAACGATTTTGTATCCGTAACTCTGCAGGGCCCTGGCAATGCCGTAGCTTGGGCGCATCGGGTCGCTCGAAAGCCCAACAACGGCAATCGTCTTCGACTCGCGCAGGATCTGCTCAATCGTCCTCATCAACCTTGGTGTCCATCTTGAGAAGGTACTTGAATTTGGCCACTTCTGCTGGAGTGAGGTGACGGATCTGCCCGGCCTTCAGCGTTGCCAGCTCGAGGAAACCAATCTTGACGCGCTTCAACTTCTCAACCAGAAAGCCGAAGTGCTTGAACATGATGCGGATCTGGTTCTGCCGGCCTTCGGTTAATTGAATCTCATACCAGGGATTGTCGGCGCGGCTGAGCGGCTTGATGATGGCTGGTTTGGTCTTCTTGCCAAAGAGCGGAATGCCAGAGCGAAACTCATCCAATTGATCATCGCTCAAGGTGCCATTTGCCTTCACGACATAGGTTTTGATGATGTTTTGCCGCTTGCTCATGATGCGGTTGGCAAACTCGCCGTCGTTGGTGAACAGCAACAAGCCTTCGCTCGCGTAATCGAGTCTTCCTACGGGATAGACTCGTTCCTTGACGCCACGCAGAAACTCCGTCACCGTCTTGCGTTCTTCCGGATCACTCA
>CANGVB010000087.1 GCA_947456995.1 Bryobacteraceae bacterium
AAAAAAAACGATGATGAAGTGGCTAGCGATTCGGTGGCACAAGCCCCGATTGAAGTAGCCTGCGCTAACGATCCAGAGTGCAAACGGCAAAAACAAAATGCGCGTAAAGTTGTGCATGGCTTCGGACCCAAACTCCAGCCGGATCGTGAGAAGCAAGGTGGCGGCCACGCCTACGGCAGAAAGCAATGGTATGTCCGTTCGTAGAAATTGGATCAGCCTGTTTTCTTTCCCCATCAGCGCAGCACCTAAAACGGCACCGGCGAAGATTTCGACAAACCTTGGGACATTGCCGAAGAATTGATTGTCGAATGAGCCTGGTGTGGCGTAAACGAAATCCAGCACAATACGTGTGGCCACTAAACCAAGGCAAACTGCTGCAGCAACAGGAGTGGGCCAGGTGCGGATTCTCATCCATTTGAGGCATGGCAGCAGGAAACCGCCTAACAGAAGCGGAGTTACAAACCAGGCAGGGAAATTCCACTTGTAGGTAAAGACTCCGTGAGCTGCAAGATTTTGAAGCCCCGGGATCCAATAGAGCAGGATGTTTCCCAGTTCAGCGAAAGAGATTCGATCCTTTCCTATCAGGGCTGGGATGAGTATGAGTACCAAACCAACCCAGTGGGGGAGCAACAAACGAAGCGTGCGCTTTTTCGCAAGGAGCAATGCAGAGCCAGCATAGAAAGAATCCGAGGAGGCGATGAGAAAGCCGGACATGCTAAAGAATGTCACTGTCATCGCACCGCTGAGAAAAAGATCGTTGAGCGTTGGGCTCACGAAAGACCCAATGCCGTAGTGGCCACACATCATTACGATGCTGGCAACAAACCGCACGGCATTGAGACTGTAAGCACGATCAGGATTCATCTTGTATTCACGGCTTAGTGATTATGCCGCGGGATGATCTCGCCCAGATTGCGATACTTGACGGCGAATTCGAGCACGCCACCAAATTCGAGTTGCCCGACATGAGCGCGATAGAACTCCTGCCAGGGGGTCTGTGTCTGAGCAATTTGCAGCTTCACGTTCTTCTTGCGTTCTTCGATCTCTTCGTCGCTCAAGACAACGTCGACACGACGAGTGTTGAAATCCACCCGAATGGTGTCGCCGGTTTCGAGGATTGCCAGATTGCCGCCTACTGCCGCTTCTGGCGACACGTTGAGGATCGACGCACTGGCGCTGGTGCCACTTTGGCGTCCGTCCCCAAGCGTCGGAAGTTGATTGACCCCGATCTTGATCAACCGGTCGGGCGGTAACATGTTCACCACCTCAGCCGCACCGGGATAGCCAACCGGGCCGCAGCCGCGGATCACGAGAATGCAGCGCTCGTCAATGTTGAGAGATTCGTCGTTGATTCTCTCGTGATAATCTTCCGGGCCTTCAAAGACTATGGCGCGGGCGGTGAAAGCATTCTCGTCACCAGGGTTTTCGAGGAAGAGCCTGCGGAATTCCTTACCGATCACAGAGCTCTTCACGAGTGCGCTTGAGAATAGATTGCCATCCATCACCAGGAAGCCCGCCTTCTCTGAAACCGGATTTTCGTATCCCCGGATCACCTTATGATCTGTCGAGCGTGTGTGTCGATAGCAATCACCAACGGTTGAGCCCGAGACGTTCATGGCGGATTCGTGGATCTTGCCCGCGCAGATAAGCTCGCCGATGACGGCAGGGATGCCACCCGCCAGATGGAAGCTTTCGGTAAGGTATTCGCCGGCCGGTTGGACGTTGGCCAGCAGCGGGATCTCGTGGCCCACCGTCTCCCAGTCTTTGGTCTTCAACTCAACACCCATGTGGCGAGCGATGGCCACCAGGTGAGGTGGACAGTTGGTGGATCCGCCGATGGCGCTGCAAACAACGATCGCGTTCTCGAAGGCCTGACGGGTCATGATCGCCGAAGGTCGCAAGTCTTCGCGCACCATCTCGACGATCCTCCTGCCAGTGCGGAAGGCCATCTGGGTTCGTTCGCGATAGGGCGCTGGGATTACGGCGCAACCGGGCAGGCTCATGCCCAGCGCTTCGGCCAGCGAGTTCATCGACGAAGCCGTGCCCATCGTGTTGCAGTGGCCGGGGCTGGGGGCCGAAGCCATCACCATGTCCATGAACTGGTCGTAGTCGATCTCGCCTGCGGCGTGCATCCGTCGAGCTTCCCAAACGGTCATGCCGCTCCCGGCCAGCTTGCCCTTGTAGTAGCTGTTCAGCATAGGGCCGCCGCTGAGAACGATCGACGGCAGGTTGACCGTCGCAGCCGCCATCAGACAGGCGGGGGTGGTCTTGTCGCAGCCGGTGGTGAGTACGACTCCGTCAAAGAAGTAGCCGTGCAGGATTTCTACCAGGCCCATGTAGGCAAGGTTGCGGTCTAGCGCAGCAGTTGGCCGCCGACAGTTCTCGAAGATGGGATGAACAGGGAAAATGAAAGGCACTCCGCCGGCATCGCGGATCCCGTCGCGGATGCGATCGGCCAAGTCAAGATGGATTCGGTTGCAGGGCGAGAGGTCTGAGCCAGTCTGAGCGATGCCGATGATCGGCTTGCCAGATTGCAGCTCTTCACGGGTCAAACCATAGTTGGCGTACCGCTCCAGGTACACCGCGGTCATGCCGAGATTGTCGGGATTCTGGAACCAGTTCTGGCTACGGAGGGGGAACTTGCGGTCGCGATTCATACGTTTAGGTCATTCTCTCTCAAATTGAGCGGCGTAATGCTTCAGAACATTTCTGCCGAGAATGATTCAGGACGAAACTTTCGTTCTAAAGTTTCGTTCATGCGACCGATCAGGAATTGTGATAGCTTAATGTTACAAATCTGCTTCCTTCAGGAGGAAAATTATGCGAACTAAGTGGTTTGCACAGCTTAGCCTGTTGCTACTTCTTTTCTCGGCCTCAATTTTTGGCCAAACCCTTGGTGATGTTTCTGGTGCGGTGTCGGACCCTCAGGGTGCTCCCGTTGCTGGCGCAAACGTCACAATCAAGAATTCTTCAACCAACGCCTCGCGTTCTACAACAACCAATGGCGAAGGCCTCTATAGCTTCCCCGCACTTGTACCCGGTTCCTATTCGGTGAAAGTCGACAAGGCTGGCTTCAAAACCTTTAACCAATCCAATATCGAAGTGCAGGTTCAGGCGAGTCTGCGTGTTGACGTTGCAATGCAACTCGGCCAGGTGAGCGAGACGATCGAAGTCTCTTCCTCCGCCGCCGCACTGCAGACCGAAAACGCAACCGTCGGAACCGTTGTTGAGCAGAAGCGAATTGTCGAACTTCCTCTCAACGGCCGCAACTACTTGCAGTTGACTGCTCTTGCCCCCAACGTAAGCTTCGGCTTTCCCTCGGCCGGTCAGGCTGATGGCCGTCAGGGTGGCGACCGCGCGAATCAGAACATCTCTGTCGCCGGTATGCGTAACAACTTCAACCGCTTCACCCTCGATGGCGTCGAAAACACCGACCCCAACTTCAACACCTACGTGATCTTCCCGTCAGCCGAAGCGCTGCAGGAATTCAAGGTTCAGACTGGTGTCTACCCTGCCGAATTTGGCCGTGGTGCAACCCAGATCAACGTGTCCACCAAGAGTGGTGGCAATCAGTTCCATGGCTCGATGTACGAGTTCCTGCGCAACGAAAAGATGGACGCCAAGAATTACCTCTTCGGTGGTGTTGGTGCCGTCGAGCGCAAGAAGGATCCTTTCAAGTGGAACCAGTTCGGCTTTGTGCTCTCTGGCCCGGTTGTGATTCCGAAACTCTTCAACGGCCGCAACAAGCTCTTCTTCATGTCGAACTATGAATGGTTCCGTCAGCGTCGCGATGTCATCGGCAACTTTACCCTGCCCACGGCTTCCAACTTTGCTGGCGACTTCAACACCGCCATTCAAACCAACGGCATTTATGATCCCCGCACTCGCGTCATCACCAATGGTGCAGTTTCCGGTGCATCGTTGTTCCCCAACAACACCATTCCTGCCAGCCGCTTGCACCCAATTTCGCAAAGGCTGTTGCCGTTTTATCCTCAGGCGAATACCCCCGCCGCCGGCCTCAACAACAATCACTTCATCTCCCTGGGCCGTCCGATCAACAAGGACCAATTCATCCAGCGCTTTGACTACGCAGAAAGTGACAAATCGAATTGGTTTGGCCGCTATTCGAAATCCGAAGAAAATCAGCTCACAGCCAGTCTCAAGGACAATGGCGAAAAGATTGTGACCAACGCCAGCCAGTGGACGGTCACCAATACACGCGTACTCACCAATACCCTGGTAAATGAGTTCCGCTTCGGTCTGACAAAGTTCTACAACACCACCGGCCCTGAGCTTGCCTTCGGTACGGACGTTGTGGGCACTTTGAATATCCCTGGCCTTTCCTCCGGCCCTCCCGTTCAGTGGGGAATCCCAAGTGTTGGCATCACTGCCTACAGCGGTTTCGGCAATAGCTCTGAAGGCCCTTATGAAAACAATAACCGCGCGATGCAGTTCATCAACAACCTCAGCTGGGTCAAGGGCAAACACACCATCAAGGTTGGCGGTGAGTTCCGTCGTGACGAATACAATCAGGTCGGTAACCAATTTGCCCGTGGTCAGTTCACCTTTGACCGCAACGCAACTCGCAACCCCCTGATCAATGGTTCTGGCAACGCCTTTGCCGACTTCCTCCTGGGAGAAGTATTCCAGGCTGAAGCTGCAGTATCCATTGCTAAGGCACAGTTCCGTGCTAACGGCTTTGCGTTTTATATTGACGACACATGGCGCGTCAGCAAGCGTTTGACCCTCAACCTTGGTCTTCGCTATGAAAACACTCCGCCCTGGACCGATCAAACCGGAACCTTGTTCAATGGAATTGTTCCCAACGACATTCGCCCCACCAACCCATTGGCGGCAATCGTTCAGGACCAAACCCTACATCCTTTCTTCATGCGTCAAGGTGCTTCCCGCCAGAATTGCTATGAAGGAATCAATCTGCGCTGGACTCCCAGCCCGCTTTTCCCGAATATCCCGATTCAGGTTCGTTGCGACGGTTCGCTCGGTAACAACCTCGTGGGTCGCGACAACAACGACTGGGCTCCTCGCCTTGGTGCCAGCTACCAGTTGAACGACAAGACTGTCATCCGTTTCGGTGCAGGCGCGTTCTACTCGCAGGATACCGGCAACCCCCGCTTCGATATGTCGCGTAACCTTGCTGGCCGTCTTCGTGACAACTCCAGCCAGGTCACCCCGCAGCTCAACTGGAATAACGGATTGGCCTCGATTGCTGGTGGTGTCGCAAACGTGAACCGCCCCTACACCTTTGCCAATCCCTACGATCGCCGCACTCCTTACACCTTGCAGTACCTGGTAAACATTCAACGCGAGTTCTCCAACAACCTCGTGCTTGAAGTTGGTTACCTCGGCTCTGTAAGCCGCCGCCTGGAAGGCCTTCGCGCAATCAACGAGTCAATCCCGGTTGACCCGAACGTCTCCAATCTTTCGCTGGCTGCCCGTTCCCCCTTCCCGGAATTCGGCCGCATTCAGTTGGTCGACAACGGCGGTAAGGGCAACTACAACTCCCTTGGCACCAAGTTGACCAAGCGCTACTCAGGTGGTCTCACCGCCCTGTTTAGCTACACCTACGCCAAGTCGATCGACACCGCAAGCGCGATTCGCAACCAGGGTGGCGACACCTTGTTCCCGCAGAACAGCGGCTGCCGTCAGTGCGAGCGTGGTTTGTCCAGCTTCAACAACGAACACCGCTTTGCCACCAGCATTCTTTATGACATCCCGGTTGGCAAAGGCAAGAAGTTCAACGTCTCAAACGGCTTTGCCGATGCCATCATCGGTGGCTGGCAGTTGGGTTCGATCTTTACGGTGCAGTCGGGCTTCCCCATCACTGTCACCAATGGTCGTGACCGTTCCAACACCGGCGCATTCTTTGACCGTCCCAACGCCACTGGTCTCGATCCGCAGGTTAGCTCTGTCTCAACCGAAAACGGCTTCAACACCGCCGCCTTCATTGAGCAGGCTGCCGGTACCTACGGCAACGTAGGCCGCAACACCCTCATCGGACCCAGCTTTGTCCGTTGGGATTTCTCGAGCTTGAAGAACTTCAAGATGCCTTACGCTGAAAACCATCAGCTGCAGTTCCGCTTTGAAGCCTTCAATCTCCCGAACCACCCGAACTGGGGCAACCCCGACACCAACATCCAGAGTGGTAACTTTGGCAAGATCCGCGGTACGCGTGGCGACATGCGTAACCTGCAGCTTGCACTGCGTTACACATTCTAGACTCCAAATAGTAAAAGCAAGAAACCGCCAATCCCCTAGGGGTTGGCGGTTTCTTTTTGTTTGAGCAAATCTTGCACTGAAACAGGATGCACCGGCTGGCGCACCGTATCGGGCGGCCATCCACGCAGAAACTCAAGGGCCGAACCACAAATGCGACCCTGGCATGCACCCATGCCGCACCGGGTCTGCAGCTTCGCTTCACGCTTGCTGCTGCAAGCTGCAATCTTGCCAAGGGTTACATCCTCACAACGGCACACAATGGTATCGGGCTTCGCCAGAGATTTGAGCTCTTCGCGCAACGCGAAGCACTGGCGCAGCAATTCGACAAAAGCCCCATGATTGCCTCTCAAAGCAGTTCTGCTTCCGGCTGCCTCGCCTTCGGCCTCTGCTTTTTCCACTCCGCCAATCCCGGTCAGTTCCCCAACCGCGTAGATCCCACGCACGCTAGTCTCTTGCATCGCATCGACACTGACAAAGCCGCTTTCGATCTTGCAGCCAGCCAGCATTGCCAGCTCCAAATTCGGCACCAACCCAAAGCCACACGCCAAATAATCACATTGCAATGTTTGGCCGTCCGACATTACGACGCGCCCCGGCTCTGCCGAAACGGGCCAGACAGAGGCGCGAAAGCGGGAAGTCGCAAGCCCTGCCGCCTGTATGATCTTTTCCGGCCAGCGCCAAAGACTCACCCCAAAGCCAACCAGACTTCCCCAACTCGCCTGTTCTGCTACCAGCACAACCTCTGCCCCTGCCTTCGACAAATTCGCCGCAACGGCCAACAGCAAGGGGCCGCTACCGGCGACAACAACGCGCTTGCCTTGGATCTTAAGCCCCGCCTTCACCAGCGCCTGCAAGCCACCCGCACCAACCACATGCGGCAACGTCCAACCCGGGAAGGGAAGAAAGAGCTCCCTAGCCCCACAGGCCAGAATCAGTTGCTCGCAATCGAGATCGAGATCCGAAACTTGAGTGCTGTAGCGCTTGTCGATCCCGTCGATATCAAGCCCTGAGTAGCCACGCCAGATCTGGCCTCCCGGCCCCCAGTTATCGTCGATCAGCAAGACACGCTTGCCAATACGTTTGGCTGCCCGGGCCGCAGCAAGGCCTCCGGGGCCAGCTCCGATGATCACGGTGTCATGCCGCATCCGTCGTTACCTCCATGCCGTCCCGCACCTGCAACTGGCAGCCACGTTCATACGCGATGCCATCCACAGTCACCCGGCATTCAAAACAGATCCCCATGCCACAGAGAGGGCCTCTGGCTTCTCCTTCGATGCTCTGACGTGCTGTGAAGCAAGCATTCATCAGCGCAGCAGCTACGCTCGTTTGTGCGGGCACATCATAGAGGGTGCCGTTGAGTTTTATGCGCGGCATTCTGCAAACCTTTCCGCTCCATAGTCGGCCGGGTGCAAGATCCCCGCCTGTCCGCTAACCAGATTCAGAAGCAGTTCTGCGCTTCCAAGGGAGGTCGTGATCCCCAGCCCCTCATGACCTGTCGCGAGGTACGTCTGCTTCAGCCCCGGGCAAAGGCCAACGATGGGGAGCTTGTCTGGGGTGGCCGCACGAAAGCCGGTCCATAGGCGTATGACGCTCATCTTCTGAATCGATGGCAGGTATTCCACGGCACGCGTCAGCATCTTCGAAACCATGTGCTGCTCTACCGCCTTGTCTTCCACCCCGTATTGCCGCGAGCTGCCAATCAGCAACTGGCCAGTCTTGCGCGGCTGTACATTAAACGCAACGCTCTCGGTGGAGTGACTATGAGCACTCTTGAGATAACCCAGTTCGATCAATTGATGGTGCACCGCCCCGGGGTAGCGATCAGTTATCGCCAGGTGGCCTTTGCGAGGTTTCACCGGCAGAGCAGGGAAGAGCTCGGTAGCCCAGGCCCCTGTCGCGCAAATCAGAACCTGCGCGCTAAGCCGGTCTCCGTTACGAAGCTTCACCCAGCCGTCGCCCATTTCTGCAACATCGCCAAAGACGCGCGTAGCGCCCTCGCTCAACCAGTTGGCCGCACAAGGCGCATAGATCACACTATCGCCCGGCACCAGAAAACCTCCAGCCATCCCCGCACGCAATCCCGGTTCGGCCTGGTACAGTGCCTTGGCATCCAGCAACTCGGTCTCAACTCCGCGCTCCAGATAATAAGCCTTCTTGCCCGACACCGCGGCCAGTTCTTCCTCATCGGCGGCCACCCACAGCGTCCCGCGTCGCTCAAATTCCACCTCTACCGGCATCTCAGGCACCAGTTCGTCCCACAGATCTCGCGATCGGTGCGTCAGCGCAAACTGCGATTCGCTGTCATCCATCACCACCACATGACCCATGCCAGAAGCCGTAGCACCGCCACCAATCAGCGCCCGCTCCACAATCGTCACGCGCATACCCTGACGAAGAAAAGCCCGGGCGCAGGCTGCTCCTACGATGCCTCCACCCACGATCAAAACATCAGGGTTCAACGGCGAATCCCCCAGCAGAAAGGATCTTCAGGATCGAACACCAAAACACAGTCCGCGTTGACGTACGCCCGCCCCGTGATCGATGGACGAACACGCTCGCCTTCCCATTCAAAGCGGCCTTCAAACTGGCTGCCCACGATGCTCTCCTGCTTCCAAACCTCGCCCGGCTTCAACTTTCCATCGGCGGCAAGACAAGCAAGTTTTGCGCTCGTACCTGTGCCGCAAGGCGAGCGGTCATAAGCCTTACCCGGGCACAGCACGAAGTTGCGGCTGTCTCCCCCATTGAGGCCAGGGCCGAAGATTTCAATGTGATCAATCTCGGCGCCATTTTCGCCCGTAATCCCGTCCCTCTCCAGCGCGGCGCGGATGTGCGAGGTGATGTTGGTCCAGTGTTCTGCATCCTGCACCAGCAACTTCTCGGCCAGGCCATCCACCAGAAAAAACCAGTTCCCGCCCCAGGCAATGTCACCGTGGATGGTTCCAAGTCCTACTACCTCGAGCGGCACCGCTTTCCGGTAACGGTAGCTGGCCACGTTCGTGATCGTGACATCGTTTGTTGCGGCCAGCGTTGCCGTAACCGTGCCCACTGGAGTCTCAATCTGATGCGCCCCAGCTTCGATCCGCTTCAGGTAATCCAGTACCGCCATCACCCCGATCGCGCCATGCCCGCACATGCCGAGATAGCCGACATTGTTGAAGAAGATCACGCCGGTGCTGGCCGACTTGTCTACTGGAGGAAGCAGCAGCGCACCCACCATCACGTCGCTACCGCGCGGCTCGTTTACAACAGCGCTGCGAAAATCATCATGGTGGCTGCGAAACTTCTCAAGCCGCTCAGCCATGCTTCCCGAGCCAAGATCAGGGCCGCCTTCAATGACGACCCTGGTTGGTTCCCCACCCGTGTGGGAATCGATTACTCGAACACGCTTCACAGCTTGGGCCTTGTTGCCAGCGCCTGGCGGATCACCTTGAGAACCTCCTCACGCTCGGCACCTTCAACACGCAGACGCGGTGCACGAGTCACTTCACTGCCCATGCCCACTTCGGCC
>CANGVB010000088.1 GCA_947456995.1 Bryobacteraceae bacterium
GGCCGGTCGCCGGCAATTCCAAAAGTCGGTGGAGGCTTCACAATCCCCTGCCCAAACAGATGCATCCAGATCCTGTTCACCGCAACCCGCTCCGCCAGCGGATTGTGCGCCACCGTCTCAGCCAACTGCAACCGCCCGCTACCCTGATTCAGCGGAATCACCTTCCCGCCACTCAACACCATCGGGAAACGCCTCGGCACCACCTCACCCGGATCCTCCGGGTTCCCCCTCTTATCCAGATTCAGATCCCAACTCTCAAACTCTCCGATCCCGTCAAAGTACGGATACTTCTCAGGCAGCGCCTTCTTCAAGCGATCCCGTTCCGCCTTTAATGCCTCATACTCAGCCTTGGCCGCTCCCTCCAGCAACCGCACCGTCAACTCACTCGGAAAACGCATCGGTGCCCCGCCCTCAAGAAAGGTCCGGTTATAAGCTACATACCGGTCACGAGGAATCGACTTCACCGCCACATCAGCCCCCGGATTAAAGTCCTCGTCACTGCGATACCCGCCCGGCAAAACAATCGTCCGCTTCGGCTTCACCGCAACCTTCGCAGCCGCCTCCACCGTCAACCGGTTCTCCTCATCCACCTTCTTTTTCTCAGCCGCGATATCGAGCATCAACGCCTCAAACGCCCGCGCCTTGTCTTCAGTCGGCCCCTCAAACCAGCTCTTCAAATAAGGGTGAAACTCCTCCGGCTTCTTCAGATACTCACACCACCGCATCACGAGTTCGGCATTGAGCCCCGTCGCATCCCCGGTCAGCCCGCCCATCATGTACCGCCACATCCCCACGGTGAACTTCTCACGAAGCACTTCAGCCTGCGTTGCCAGAAACTTGTCCAGCTTCTTCTGTGATTCATCCAGTTGCTTCTTCTGCTCCCGCCACGCCGCGGCCTCAGCCTCTGGCACCAGCGGATACTCCTTATAAGCCGAGCTCGCAAACACACCAGCCAGCGCGTAATAATCCTTCTGGCTAAACGGATCGTACTTGTGGTCATGGCACCGTGCACAAGCCACCGTCACCCCTAACATCCCCCGGCTCACAACATCCACACGGTCATGCCGCTCATCGGCCCGCGCCTGCGGCGGCTGCGAGATCCCGTAATACCAGGGCCCAAGTCCTGTCAGACCCAATCCGCCCGGCTCCCCAATGGAATCCCCAGCCAACTGCGCCATCAGGAAACGGTCATAAGGCATATTGCGATTCACCGCCCCAATCACCCAGTCCCGATACCGCCACGCATTCGGATACGGCTGCACCGCCGTCCCGCTAAAATCATCCTCCCCATACCGCGCCACATCCAGCCAGTGCCTGCCCCAATGCTCTCCAAATTGAGGCGAAGCAATCAATCGATCTACCAGCCGCCCCTCCCAGCCCGGCTTCGCATCCTTCTCAGGCGCAACAGGCGGCAAACCCGTCAAGTCAAAGTACAGGCGCCTCACCAGAGTCCGCCGGTCCGCTACCGGCCCACTTGCCGGATACACAAACGAACCCGATGTTTTCCCCAAAGGTTTCCAGGCCCAATGCTCCCCAGCCCATTTCGCCCCGCTCGCCACCCACTTCTCAAGCGTCGCCACTTCCTCCGGCTTGAGTTTCCCACCAGGAGGCATCACACCGCTACGAACAGCATGAAGCAAAGCCTCCTGAACCGGCCGCCCACTCTTGCCGCCCTTCAGGAACCCTTCAGCCGAATCGAGGCGCAACCCACCCATCGCCGTCTCCCCGTGACAGGCCCCACAGCGTGACGCCAGTACACGACGAGCATCATCCTCCACGCCAGCCAGCGCGCTAAAACAAACGGTGATTAAACAAAGCCATTTCATCAAACAAGCTCTTTAATCAATCTTCCACCAAGATCGGTCAAACGGCGATTGCGTCCGCCAAAGTAATAGGTCAGTCGCATATCATTCAAGCCCATCTGATGCAGAATCGTCGCATGCACATCATGCATGTGATAAACATTCTCGACGGCCTTGTGCCCGATCTCATCGGTGGTTCCGATCATCGATCCACCCTTCATCCCCCCTCCGGCAAACCACATACTCTGGCACCGCGTATTGTGATCCCGTCCAGGCGTGGCTTGATCGGCCGGCGTATCCGGCGTACGACCAAACTCGCCCATATACACAACGAGTGTCTTCTTCAGCATCCCCCGCTGCTTCAAGTCTGCCAGCAAAGCCGCAATAGGCTTGTCCGTCTCGCGAGCGTTCTTCTCGTGATTCTTACGGATATCCCCATGAGCATCCCAACTCTGAGAAGGCGTAAAGACTTCAACAAACCTGACCCCAGCCTCCACCAGCTTCCGGGCCATCAGGCAGCGTCGTCCAAATGAAGCCGTTACCGGATCATTCAGCCCATAAGCTTCCTTGACATGCTCAGGCTCAGCATCAATCGACAGTACCCGAGGCACTTCGAGCTGCATCCGGTAAGCCAGTTCATAGGAATCCATCCGCGCCCGCAAGTCTGGATAGTCCGATCGCAACTGAGCAAAGTTGCCGTTCATCCCACGCAACGCCTCGCGCTCGGCTTCAGTGTCAACATTGCTGGGCGATGCTAAATCGCGAATCGGCTCATTCGTAGCCCTCAACACAGTCCCTTGAAACTCAGCCGGCAAATAGCCGCTCCCCCACTGCTGAGCACCGCTAAAAGGAATCGAACGAAAATCCGGCATCGCCACAAAGGCCGGCAAATTCTTGTTCCCTGTCCCAAGCCCATAAGTCACCCAGGCCCCCATCGAAGGATTACCCGGAATGATAAAGCCGGTGTTCATCTGAAACACCGCTGCCGGGTGGTTCCCGTTGTCTGATTGCACGCTTCGACAGATCGCCAACTCATCCACCATCTTCGCCGTATGAGGCAGAAGCTCCGACACCTCGCGCCCACTCTGTCCATACTTCTGAAACTGGAAAGGGCTAGCCACAAATTTTCTCGGCTTGGCAAACAGATTCGGCTGATCTGTCTTCTTTTCCTTGGACCAGTCCATAATCTTGCCATCCAGATCCACCAGCTTCGGCTTTGGATCAAACGTATCAATCTGGCTCACCCCGCCCAGCATGGCAAGGAAGATACAGGCATCGGCCTTTGCTTCATGATGAGTCCCGGCCTCAAGATGGCTCAGTGCTGCGGCCGACAGTCCGAATGTGAATTGTCTTCGATTCATCTCATTACTCCACAAACAGAAATTCGTTCAGATTGAACAACACAACACCAAGCGACGACAAACTCAGCTTCTCACTCATCCTTCGCTCTTCAGCCGTCGGCCCGCGCCCCAGCACCAGCCAGAACGCTTCGTTCACTGGATCCTTGGCCCCGGCAAGCCTGGCCTCAAAATGCTTCGCCTCCGTCCGGGTCAATGCCCCATTGAGTAAGGTCAAAGCCTGTGGCGCCACAATCGTCGTCAACCTGCGCGCACAGCTCGTACTGAGATTCGGTGCATCGAAGGTCTCCGCCATCGGCAGCAAGACGCTCCGCCGCTGCAACAGGTAAACGCTACGCCGCCGTTGTTGCTCCTCCGACGAGGGGAACCACTTGAAGAACTCAAAACCCTGAGCCACATCCGCCGGCACGTCGAACACAACAGGCGGCCCACCCATCTCAGGATTCAGTCGGCCGCTGATCGAGAGGATCGAATCACGCAACACCTCAGCATCCAGGCGCTGCCAGTTCATCCTCCATAGCAGCCGATTCATTGGATCCTTCGCAGCATAGGTCGCCTGCTCGGCGTTAACACTAGCCTGCCGATAGGTAGCGGATGTCAGCATCAGCTTGTGCATCGTCTTCAGGCTCCAACCCTTGGCAATGAACTCGTTCGCCATCCAGTCGAGCAGTTCCGGATGCGATGGTACATCGCCGTTTTTGCCAAAATCACTCGGCGTCCTTACCAGCCCTTCACCCCAGTGCCGCTGCCAGATCCGGTTCACCATTACCCTTGCCGTAAACGGATTCTGGTCTGATGCAATCCAGTCCGAAAGCGCCAGCCGCAGCCCGTTACTCCCACCGGCAAAGGGAATCTCAGCCGGCTCAGTCCCGGCCACACAAGACAGAAAGCCTGCCTTCACCTTCTCGCCCTTGGCGTTCAGATCCCCACCAGTCAGTACATAGGTATCCGGGATCTCCGGCGCTGCCGGCGGTGCCACATCGCGGATTGCATAAGCAATCGCCTGATGCCGCCTGGCCAATTCCTGCTCCCGTTGAACTCCGTCGCGAGTCTCAAAGTAGCGCCGTAACGGCTCGCGCCACTCAGGCTCCTTAACCAGAGGCAAGTCTTGCTCAAGGAAGAACAGATTACGGGTATTGAGCTTGCCCAGAAACTTCTTGAGTCCCTCTTCATCTTTGTTCAGGCTTAGATACTTCTGCTTTAGCGCTTCCTTCTGCCGGTCCAGTTCCGCTTGCCCTGCATCGGCCGCATCCTCATGCTCCCTCATCTTGCGGCGCATCTCCTTCGGACGCTCCGCCTCCTCAAAGCCCACCGGCAGATCCGCAATCGCCGTCCCGGCAAAGAAGGCTTGCATACGGTAATAATCCTTATGAGAGATCGGATCGTACTTGTGGTCATGACACTGCGCGCAGCCTGTGGTCATCCCCAGAAACACGCTCCCTACGGTGCTCGTAATGTCATTGAGAAAGTCCTGCCGAAGAAGCTTCTTTGAATTCGCATCGGCTTCCCAAGGCGCAAACCGGTAGAAGCCTAAAGCCACCTGGTTTTTACTTTTGCCTTCGTCGCCGGCAAGCTGCTCCTGCACAAAGACGTTATAGGGTTTGTCCTGGTTGTGCGCCCGGATCACATAGTCCCGATACCGCCAGGCCGTGGGCCTCTCCCCATCAATGGCAAAGCCGTCAGACTCGGCATAGCGAACCAAATCCAGCCAGTGCCGCCCCCATCGCTCCCCATATCTGGAGTCTGCAAGCAACCGATCAATAGCCTTTTCATAAGCCAACGGATCAGTATCTGCTTCGAAGTTCTTCATCTCCTCCGGGCTTGGGGGAACCCCGATCAGATCAAAGTAGATCCGCCGCAAAAGGACCCGCCTGGATGCCTCCGTAGCCGGCTTCATCCCCTGCTTCTCAAGGCCAGCCAATACGAAGGCGTCGATCGGATTCCGAACCCAACTTTTCTGCGCCACAACCGGCACCGGAACAGCGCCTGGCTTCTTCAGCAACCAATCAAGGTGGGCATCCCTCTTCGATACAGCCGCCCCCTTGGGCATGGCATCAATCGCGGCCCGCAACTCACTCACGGCCTTCGCATCCAGCTCTCCCCCAAGCGGCATCCGTGGCGTTTTTTCACCCGTCACATACTGCACCAGAAGACTCTCGGCGCTCAAACCAGGCGTTAAGGCGGCACCATGCTTACCTCCTTTTTTCAATGCCTCGATCGAGTCCATCGACAATCCGCCCTGCGCCTGTTTGCCCGTATGACATGTCCCACATTGCTTTGCAAGAATCGGCAACAGAGGGTCTTGGGCCAAAACGAGAATAAGCCAGAAGGACATGATGCTTGGAGCTTATCATTGGCATATGCTGCGACGCACATTCCTCGCCTTGGCCGTCCCACCCAAACCACTTCTCATCGACACTCACATCCACCTCTTTGCCGCCGACACGAAAAAGTTCCCCTTGCATCCCCAGGCCACCTATAAACCCGAGCCGTCCACCCTCGAAAACTACATTGCCTTCGTCAAGCAGGCCAAGATCGATCACGCTATCGTCGTCCACCCCGAGCCCTACCAGGACGATCACAGCTACCTTGAATACTGCTTCGCCAATGAACCCTCGAAAGACTTCTTCAAAGGCACTTGCCTCCTGGATTGCTACCGGCCAGACACCCCGGCTCGAATTGACCAGCTCACCAAACGCTGGCCGAAACGCATCAAAGCCCTTCGTATCCACCGCGTCACAAAGGACCCACTCACTACCGGCTCAATCCGAGAACGCCCTCTCGACTCCCCTGAGATGCGCAAGACCTGGCGTGCAGTTGCTGACCGTGGCCTTTTGGTTCAGATGCACTTCATCCCCATGCACGCCAAGTCGATTCACCAACTCGCCGCTGAATTCAAGGGCACCAAAGTGATCCTCGACCATCTCGGCCGCAACAATCAGGGCACCGACGCCGAATGGCAGGATGTCCTCGCCCTCGCCAAGCTACCGAACACAATCATGAAGTTCTCAGGCCTCGATTACTCTCCGAAGCAATTGGCCGCTCGGGTCAAACAGGTCTTTGAATCTTTCGGCCCAGACCGCATCATTTGGGGAGGCCTGGGCATGGACCTCCCGGCCTTCCGAAAGGCTCAGCAACAGCTCAACCAACTATTCGCCTTCGCCACCGAATCAGACCGGATCAAGATTCGCGGTCTCAACGCGAAGTCCCTCTATGGTTGGTCCTGACCCTTGGGCAGTCCCTACCTCCTCCTCACACTCACAGCAGCAATCTGGGGCTCCTCCTGGATGGCTGGCAGCATCCTGTCCCGCGCTGAGATTCCACCGATCTACTCGAGTTTGGGCCGTTTCGGCTTCGGCTCCATCGGGCTTCTCATCATCATGCTCGGCGTCCGGCCCTGGCCTAAGCCCTCAAAACCAATTCTCTATCGGCTCCTTGCGATGGGCTTCTGCGGCGTAGCGCTCTACAACATTTGCTTCTTCAGCGGCCTTCGCACAGTGCCCTCTGGCAGAGCTTCCCTGATGGCATCCCTACAGCCTTCTTTGATATTCATCTACTCCCGCTTCGTCTGGGGTGAAAAAGTAACCTTCAAAAAGCTCTTTGGCCTTACCCTCAGCCTGCTCGGCGCTGGCCTGGTACTCACCCAAGCCGACCCTGAAAAGCTCTTCGTCACCGGGCTTGGCTCCGGAGATCTCTGGATCCTTGCTGCCGTTCTCGCCTGGTTCGCCTATACGATCCTCGGCCGTGACCTCGCCAACAAGATCGAGCCGCTTCCCGCGACCGCCTATTCGATCTGGGCTGGCCTCGCCATGCTGATCCTCTATGCGCTCATCACCCATCCTGATGCCCCAAACATCAATACCCCTTCCTTTTGGGGAGTGAGCGCCTACCTCGGCTTCCTGGGAACAACCCTCGCCTTTCTGCTCTACCTGCGCGGGCTCGAACAAATCGGCGCCGCACGTACCTCGATCTTCCTTAACTTTGTCCCGATCTTTAGTGTCCTCACAAGCAACATCATCCTCCAGGAACCGATCACCTGGCCAACGATGCTTGGTGGCGCTTTGGCCCTTACTGGAGTTCGCCTGCTGAGGTAGGCTTTGTTAATGAATCTGTTTCTTCTCTTGCTCCTGGCTCAATCAGCGCCCCCGCCATCTTCGGTACCTACGCAGCCCTACAAGGACGAACCGCTGGTTGTTACCAATCATGAGATCAGGCTGAATGGCAAGGCCCTCGCATACAAGGCAAGCACAGGAATGATGCCGATCAAGAATTCGATCGGTGAAGCAGAAGCTGGCCTCTTCTTCGTTGCCTATACCGTTGAAGGAACTCCGAATCGCCCCCTCTGCATCGCCTTTAATGGCGGGCCGGGCGCTGGATCGCTCTGGCTCCATCTGGGTGCAATTGGTCCTCGCCGTATTCGTATGAATGACGATGGGTCCATGCCGCCCCCACCATTCAAGATGGAAGACAATCAGGGCACCTGGCTCGACAAATGCGATCTTGTCTTCGTAGACCCAGTAGGCACTGGCTTCTCACGAGCCACCAGGATCGAGACCGCCCGCAAGTTCAATGGCTTTACTGGGGATATTGATTCTGTCGGAGAGTTCATCCGGCTCTATCTTGCCCGCAACAACCGCTTCTCCTCGCCGATCTTCCTGGCTGGCGAATCCTACGGCACCACTCGCGCCGCAGGGCTATCTGGAGCCTTGGCCGCCAGAGGCATTACCCTCAACGGCGTCATCCTGATCAGCTCCATTCTGAACTTCCAGACTGCCCGCTTCACCAAAGGGAATGACCTTCCCTTCCCGCTCTTCCTGCCCACCTACACTGCCACTGCCTGGTACCACAAGAAGATCGACCCGATCTATCAGAAGGACCTCAAGAGCACCCTGGTTGAAGTGCGTAAGTTCGCTGAAGGCGAATATGCCAGCGCATTGATGAAGGGCGACCGGCTCACTCAGGCCGAGCGTGAAGTCATCGCCACCAAGCTCGCGAAATTCACTGGCCTCTCTCAATCCTTTCTCTTACGCAATGACTTGCGCATCGAGATTCAGCGATTCACCAAAGAGCTTCGCCGCAGTGATGGCCTTACCGTCGGTCGGCTCGATTCACGCCTCACTGGCACCGATGGCGATGCTGGAGCCGTCTCGCCAGAATTCGACCCAAGCAACGCAGCGATCCTCGGCCCTTACACCCATGCGATGAATCAGTATGCCCGTGAAGACCTGCAGTACAAGACTGACTCAACCTACTTCGCACTCGGTGGTGGCATTCTGCAATGGGACTACTCAAGCGCTCAGAACCAGTTCGCCGACACGAGCAATGCACTGCGGATCGCCTTTGACCGCAACCCGTACATGAAGGTCTTTGTCGCCAACGGCTACTACGATCTCGCGACACCTTTCTTCGCCACCGAATACACCTTCTCGCATATGGGGCTGGCTGCCAAGCACCACCAGAACATCACCATGAAGGAATATGAGGCAGGTCACATGATGTATATCCATGTGCCTTCACTGCTCAAACTGAAGACCGACGTTGCCGCCTTTATCGACTCAAGCACTCGCTAGAACGAGGCTGACTTCAAGCCCTTTGGGGGCGAGATTCTTGCAGCTCACACGGCCACCACAAGCTTCTACGCAACTCTTGACGATGGCAAGTCCAAGCCCTGCGCCACCGCTTTCACGGTCGCGCGCATATTCAAGCCTGTAGAAGGGCTCGAAGATCTGATCAACACTCTCGACGGGAACTCCGGGCCCGGCATCCATCACGGTCAAATTCACTTCGCCATGGTGACGGCTGGCACCGACAACAATCGGCCCGGCTTCGCCTGCATAGCGAATCGCGTTGCGAATCACGTTGGCCACCGCCCGAAACAGGCACTCAGTTTCGGCATTCACCATCAGCATGGGGTCGACATCGACATTCACCTCAACACCAGGCCGCCCTTCAGCTTTTACCGCGCGCCAGACGACATCGGCTACATTAACAGGGCCCAGCGTAACGGCCCCTTGCCGCATCTCCGCCTTGGCAAACTCCAGTAGCCCATCCGTTAGGCCAGACATCACCTTAACGTCATCGGCAATGTCTTTGATGTATTCAGCACCGCTCTCATCCACTTTGCGATCCAGGATTCCAAGCGCCAACTGCATCCGACCCAGAGGAGACCGAAGCTCATGAGCAACGTCTCCAAGAAAGCGCTTTTGCCCGTGAGTAAAGGCACCCAGTCGCGCTGCCATCCGGTTGATCGAAGAGCCAAGCAGGCCCAACTCATCCTGACGCTTCACGCTCAGCTGGGTATCAAAATCACCTTCAGCGATCTTGGCTGTTGCTTCTGTCATCTGCACAATAGACCGGGTAAGGCCGCGTACCAGCGGCAACCAGCACAGCAGGCTCACGCCCACGGCGACGAAGCCGATCAGGAGCCAAGGCCCCAATTGAAAGAAGAAAGGATTGGTAAGCAAGTTTGGCGAGGCAATCACCAAAAGGCCTCTTGTTGGGCGGCCACCTTCGTCACGGGAAGGAAGAAATGTCCGCATGGAGACCCAGTAATTGAACTCACCGCTCGAAGCACTCA
>CANGVB010000089.1 GCA_947456995.1 Bryobacteraceae bacterium
CTTGCTACGATGGGGTTAAACGCGTGGAAGTAAATCAGATATACGTAGTGGGAGCTGGTCTTGCCGGCAGCGAGGCAGCCTGGCAACTGGCGCGCCAGGGGCACGCAGTTGTGCTTTACGAGATGCGGCCGGCGGCGACGACGCCAGCGCACAAAACCAGTGAGATGGCTGAGTTGGTCTGCAGCAATTCGCTCAAAAGCGAGAGCGCCAATACAGCACCGTGGCTGCTGAAAGAAGAGTTGCGGCGGGGCGGGAGTTTGTTGCTCGACATTGCGCGCGACACGCGTGTGCCGGCCGGTCATGCGTTGACGGTAGACCGGGTTGAGTTCTCAAAAGAAGTTTCGCGCCGGATTGCGGCTGAGCCCAGGATCACGGTGGTACGGGAGGAAGTGAAATCGATTCCCGCCGGAGGCAAGGTGATTATCGCTACCGGGCCGCTCACCAGCGATGCGATGGCGGCGGAGATTGGCCGGCTCACTGGGTCCAGCAGGCTTTTTTTCTACGACAGCATCAGCCCGATTGTTGATGCCGAGTCGGTGAATACCGAGATCGCATTTGCAGGTTCGCGGTGGGGCAAAAGCATCGATGGCACTGACGATTATCTGAACTGCCCGCTGAACAAAGAAGAATACGAGCGTTTTCTCGACGAGTTGCTGGCGGGAGAAAGCGTGCCGGTGCACATTGCCGAAGATCAGCCGAACACGCCGTTTTTTGAAGCGTGTCTCCCCGTTGAAGAATTGGCCAGACGTGGCCGCGAGACCTTGCGCTTTGGGCCAATGAAGCCGACGGGGCTCGACGACCCGCGCACGGGGCGCTGGGCTTATGCGATTGTGCAGTTGCGCAAAGAGAATTGCCGCAGCGATAGCTACAACCTGGTAGGCTTCCAGAACCACCTGCGGTTTGGCGAACAGCAGCGAATCTTCCGGTTGATTCCGGGGCTCGAGAATGCAGAGTTTCTAAGGTATGGGCAGATCCATCGCAATACCTACATCAATGGCCCTGAGTTGTTAACTGCGACGCTGCAGCTCAAGTCTGACCCGCGTATCTTTTTTGCCGGCCAGATTTCGGGTGTTGAGGGTTATGTCGAAAGCATTGCGACTGGTTTTGCCGCCGCACAGTTTGCCGGAGTGAATGAGCCGAAGGCATTCCCTCGCGAGACTGCCATTGGGAGCCTGTGTAGCTATATCTCCAGTGCCGACCCGTAACATTACCAGCCCGCTAACATTACGTTCGACCTTTTACCCAAGCTCGACGAAGAAACCGCAAAACGATTGCGCAAAGACAAGAAAGCGCGTCATGCCGAGGTGTGCCGCCGGGCGCTAGAGAAACTCGATGAGCATTTCAGCGTCGCCGTCTGAACGCCTGGCCCGGTTTGAAGCAAGCCAGCTGCGAAGTGCGATTGCGGGCTTTCTTGAAGAGCGGGGGCTTCAATCCGCAAGCGTGCATACACTGCGCAATTACGCGATTGATTGCGAGCAATTTCTTGAGCACTTTACCCCTGCTCCACCGATTGCTGCGATAGGTGTGAATGAACTTCGGGAGTGGATGGCCAGCCTTTACGAGAAAAACCTTTCGGCGGTTTCGATTCGCCGTAAGGTGAGTTCCCTGCGGAGTTTCTTTCATTACTGCAGGACACACGAGTTGTGTGACAAGAACACTGCCAAGTACTTAAAACTGCCCAAGACGCCGAAGAAAGTGCCGCAGGTACTTGATGCTGAAGCCGTGAATTTTCTAGTGGATAACATCGGTAAGGCTGAATTGAATCGCCCCTTCCCCACAAGAGACCGGGCCATCTTCGAAGTGCTGTATGGATGTGGCTTGCGCGTAAGTGAGCTCGTTGGGTTGAGCCTCGAAGATCTCGATCTTGAGGAGCGCTGGCTGAAGGTTTTGGGTAAGGGCAACAAAGAGCGTATGTCTCCGATTGGATTTAGCGCTCAACAGGCATTGCGAGTCTATCTGGACGAACGCGTCGGAGCAAAGGGCGAGAATGCGGTGTTTGTGAATTACAAGGGCGGGCGGATTTCAACCCGTGCCGTGCATCAAATCACGAAGTTTTACGCATCGATGCTCCTGGGCGACCCGAGCGTGCACCCGCATGAATTCCGCCATAGTTTTGCCACGCACTTGTTAAATGCGGGGGCGGATTTACGTGCGATTCAGGAGTTGCTGGGGCATTCCAGTCTGTCCACTACGCAGCTCTACACTAAGGTGGCGATCGAGGATCTCGAACGGGTTTATCAGAAGGCGCATCCGAAAGCGTAGGAAACACAATGACCAGAGCGATCGCAGTTTCGCGGGGAAAACAACTTCAGTATGTGACGCTGTCCTACAACATGATCGAGGCGGCGATCGCAATCTGGGCGGGAGCTCTGGCCAGCAGTGTGTCATTGATTGGCTTTGGTCTGGATAGCCTGATTGAAGTAACCGCAAGCGTGGCTGCCTTGTGGCTGCTAAGTGATAGCTCAAGAGAGCGTTTGGTGCAGCGAGTAGTTTCTTGCAGCCTCGCCCTGCTTGCCGTGGGAACCGCCTATCAAGCCTTGACCCGCAACAACGAAGCAGAGAGAAGCTTGCCGGGCCTGATATTGGCCGTTGTCAGCATCATGGTGATGCCGTGGCTGTCGAGGGAAAAGAAGAAAGTGGCAGGTGCGCTGGGATCTTCGGCCCTGGCCAGTGAAGCCAAGCAGACTGACTTTTGCTTTTATCTTTCGGTAATTTTGCTAGCTGGCATGCTGGCCCAATGGCTCTTCGAGCTTGCGTGGATTGACTCTGTCGCAGCACTTACAATGACGCCATTGATGCTAGTTGAGGCATGGCGGGCGTGGCAGGGGCGGAGCTGCGCAACTGGCTGCGACTGCCACTAGATAGGTTCGTAGACAACGTAAGCAAAACGCCTGGAATCCGGTGCCCAGGAGTTGACGTTGATTGTGCCCTGGCCACCGAAGAAGGTCACGAGATCCTGGATCTTGCCGGGCTTGGTCATGAGCCGGAGCTTCATGCCTGGCATCTTACCGTTGTGGCCGGTGGTGCCTTTGGGGAAAGACAGGAAGAGCATCTGCTTGCCATTGGGTGAGAAGTGGGGGAACCAGTCTTCGAGGTCGTCGCTGGTGATCTTCTCTGCTGCACCGCCGCTCGCGGGGATACGCCAGATATTCCAGTCGCCACCGCGGTTCGAATTGAAGTAGAGCCACTTGCCGTCAGGCGTATATTCGGGGCCGTCGTCGTAGCCTCCTTCGGCGGTGAGGCGTTCTTCGGGGCCACCCTCGGCTGACACTCGATAAAGCTCGTATTTGCTGTTCCGCTGGCCGACAAAGGCGAGCCACTTTGAGTCTGGCGACCAACCGTGAAAGTAGCTTGGCGAGGCTGGGGTCATGAGCTTCACACCAGAGCCGTCCGAGTTTGCGATGTAGACCTGAGAGGCGCGCGAGGTGGGGCTTGAGGCCGAGAAGGCGATCTGTTTGCCGTCGCGGGTGTAATCGTGATCGTTATTACAGCGGTAGTCGCCGCCGAGATCGATCTTTTCGAGTTTGCCCCCTGTGACCGGGAGCTTATAGAGGTTGCCTGCGGTGTTCACGAGAAGATACTGGCCGTCGCGCGACCAGTTGGGAGCTTCGATTACACCTGTGGCCTCGTGAATCTGACTGCTCTTCTTAGATTTGAGATCGTGGATCATGATCTTGCTGCGGTAGAGAGGCCGCTGCTCAATCTGAGGGCCCTGGAGTGTGACGCTCGAGAAAACGGCTGTCTCGATGACCTCGGCGTCGTGCGAAGAAACACCGAGGCCGACATAGACCGGGTCAGGCAGTTTCAGGGAGACGGTTTCGCCAGTGAGGATGGTGAAGCTATCGCCGCGGCGCTCGATTCTGATGCGGGTGGGGCCTTTGGCGGTGGAGCGTAGTTCGGCCGTAGGGCCTCCCTTCACGGCCCGGTATTGAAGCGACGTGAGGCCGTCACCGTGCACGGCGATGTCGGCGTAGGCTGAGTCTGCATCAAGATCCTGACGAACCATCAGCACTGCCTTGCGATGGGCGTTGACGCCTTTGCCCACAAAGCTGAGATCAGCTTGCAGGGTGATGTCGCCCGAGACGCGGCGGTAGGCAAAGTGAAAGGCGTCCTGCGTACCCCAGATATTGGCGCCGCCACCAGAGACGCGGTAATCGCCACTCATCTTGTCGTAGACAAAAGTTCCGGGTTTTGGATTGGTACCGATGTCAGCGTGGGCGTCGAAGATACCGTGCTGAGCGAGGGCAAAGAGAAGGCCAATTGCTGGGTTCACGTTGTCAGACTATCATCTGCTTATGCTGATTCTTCGCCGTTTTATTCCTGTACTGCTGGTTGGGTTGTCGCTCCTGGGGCAGGCTCCTCCCCTGCTCGATGAGTGGGTGTCTCGAGTGCAGCAGCAGTTTGAAGTGCCGGGCATCGCAGTCGGGATTGTGAAAGATGGGCAGTTGGTGGTGGCCAAAGGCTTTGGGGTGCGTAAGCTGGGGCAGCCGGGGAAAGTAGATGCGCATACGTTGTTTGGGATTGCGTCGAACACAAAGGCGTTTACTTCGGCAGCTCTCGCGATTCTGATCGATGAGGGCAAGCTGAACTGGGATGACAAAGTAGCCAAGTATTTGCCGGGCTTTCATCTCTATGACCCTTACGTAACCCGCGAGCTGACAGTTCGTGATCTGATCACGCATCGCACGGGGCTGGGCCTCGGGGCAGGCGATTTGATGTTCTGGCCCAACACCACGTTTACGCGCGAAGCGGTTCTCAAAGGGGCAGGACAATTGAAGCCATCGACGAGCTTCCGCTCCGCCTATGCCTACAACAACACGATGTTTGTGGTGGCAGGAGAAGTAGTTGCCGCAGTGTCGGGGCAAAGCTACGACGATTTTGTACGGACACGGATCTTTGCTCCGCTGCAAATGACCGAAGCCCGCATGTCCAACAAGGGCCTCACCGATCAGGACAACACTGCCGTGCCGCACTCCCGGGGCTGGCGGCTTGAAGGAACGCTCAAGCCAATCGACTGGACTCGCGATGATGTCTGGGCTGCTGCTGCCGGGGTGAAAGCCAATGTCACAGACCTCGCCAAGTGGATGAATGTGCAATTGGCCGAGGGCAAGATCAGCGAGACGCAGCGCTTGTTTAGCGAAAAGGTGAGCCGCAACATGATGGCCTCGCAGACGGTGCTGGGGGTTGGATTGCAGCCGAAGGCGTTGGCCGATCAGCAGTCTCAATTCGCGTCTTATGGGCTGGGTTGGTTTCTCAAGGATTATCGCGGGCAGAAGCTGGCGTTTCATAGTGGTGGCTTAACCGGGATGGTGACGCAAACTACGCTAGTGCCGAAGCTGAAGCTCGGCATCGTGGTGCTGACCAACCAGGAGGAAGGCGCGGCCTTTCAATCGCTGACGAACTTGATTCTCGATTACTACCTCGGCGCGAATGGCCCGGACTGGATTACTGCAATGCATGCCAACACGATGGAGGGCCGCAAGAAGGCGAATGAGGCCGAGCAGAAAGCGATCTCTGCACGCACATCCGGCACGAAGCCTTCTCTCGATCTGGCCGCCTACGCGCAAGACTATCGCGATGGCTGGTACGGGCTGGCTACGATCGAGAGCAAAGATGCTTCCTTGCGGATGAGAATGCATGCCACACCTGCCATGCAAGGCAGGCTCGAGCACTTTCAACACAATACGTTTATCGTGCGCTGGGATGACAATACGATCCCCGATGCATACTGCAACTTCCATCTGGGAGTGGATGGCAAAGTAGAGTCACTCAGGATGGAGGCGATCAACAGCCTTGCTGACTTCAGCTTTGATTTTCAGGATCTCGACTTCAAGCCGGTGCCACGCAAGTAGCGTGTGAAGAAGGCCTGCCAGAGCGGGTCGATCTTGGGGTGAACCGGCGTGTGCCCGGTATCGAGCAGATGAAAGCGCAAGCGCTCTTCTACCCCGAGTTCGCGATAGCGTTGCGCGCCGAGCTCAATCAGAGGAAGGGTGCTCGGGCCATCAGAGTGCTTCTTGTCGTTGCCGCCAATGATCAGCAGCGGCTTGGGGGCGGCCAGCGTGAGCAGCTCGTTATGGTCATGGCCTTTCAGCAGGCTGCGGACCGTTTGCTCGGGCGTGCGAATGTCGGGGAACTTGCGGTCTGCATCGAGATACCAGGGAGCTTCGTAGTTGGTGCCGCCATCCCAGAGCGGGACGTGAGGGTCGATCGAGACTACGGCTGAAACCTCAGGGGCGAAGGCGGCTACGTAAAGAGCGGTCTTGGCGCTCAGAGAGCTGCCGATGAAGCCGATGCGCTTATGGTCGACATTCGGGTGCGAGGCGAGCCAGCGGGACTGCTGACGCACGTCCCAGACCATGCGGGATAGGCCAGCCCAGCGGCCAAAGCGCTCGTAGACTTTTTCGCTCACGCCGTTCTGGTAGGAGGTGTTGTCGCGGTAGCGGCGGATGTGGGCCCAACTGGTAAGAACGATGAAGCCTTGCTCAACCAGCCACTTGCCCCACCACTCTTCGGGCTTCTGCCAGTCTGGAGATGTAGAGGCCCAGGCGATCACCGTCGGACGGCGCTCTCCTCGTTTGAGGTCCTTGGGCAACAGGAGTAGACCCGGTTGCCAGAAGTCGGTTTCGAGCGGCAATTCGATGTGGCGGCGCAGGTAGGTGCCGCGATCGAGGCTGCCGATTTCGCGCTCGCGCATCTTTGCGACAAACCATTTACGATCCGCACTGGTAGGCTCGAACTTGCCAAGAATTTCCCGCCATTGGTCTCTGAGCCTTCGTTTGTTGAATGCGAAAAGCAGAGAACGGCGGGAGAGTTGCAGATTCATCCCCTGCACTATAGCGCCAAAGTGCTAAACTTTTAAATGTCAACCGTGGCGAAATGGCGGAATTGGCAGACGCAGCAGACTCAAAATCTGCCGTACTTCACTGTGCGTGTCGGTTCGACCCCGACTTTCGCCACCATCATTACTTCTTTCCGGGCTCCTTCTCCCGAAGTTTCTTTTCATCTTCGTCTCGCTTGAGCAACAGCTTTTTCCGTTCTTCGAGCGTCGAGCAAAAGCAC
This sequence comes from Bryobacteraceae bacterium, assembly GCA_947456995.1. GTDB lineage: Bacteria > Acidobacteriota > Terriglobia > Bryobacterales > Bryobacteraceae > Bryobacter. The sequence goes on from CANGVB010000089.1 coordinate 7,060, forward strand.
TGCATCGATACCCGCCAAGTGACTCCTTTGAGCTTAATGTCCTGCCTGACCTGAAGAATAAAAGTGTCGTTTTCCAGATTGGTCTCCATTACGGAAGCACCAATCGCCTCCAGGGGATTTTCTTCCGCCTTGGGCCCGATGAGAAGGGCCAGACTTACGGAATCCGCAGATGGTATCCGTTCGTCGGTGTAGAAAACAGCGACACTCACCTTCAAGTCTGAATTGGGGAGCGGATAAGACTTGGCAGTAAGAATCTCCTCGCCAACGCTAGCATCGAATTTGCCAAGCTCATAACGGCTGAGCATGAGCTGAGACATCACTTCTTCAGGCTTAATGTTCGGTTCACTGAGCACCCTTTCCATAATTCTTCTTTCGGCAGCCAAGTCTGAAGCTTGTACTTTGCACTGGTGGGTCTTCTCAGCAAAAGATGTTGCGGCCAAGGCCATTACCGAAAGGATGTTTATGAGACTTTTCTGCATCGTTTCGGAATATAACATTGGCTCGAGTAGCAGATGGCTTAACCTGAGATGGTATGCCGAAGAAGTGGAATTTCTACGTGAAGGTGCTTGTCCTTGAAGAAGAAGAGGGCGAGGTGAATCCAGACCGGATCACTCGTGAAATCACACGCCAGATTCAGAAGATCTATGGTGTGCGGGCAGCCGAAGTTACGAACGTAACGTCGGAGTAAAGGCCGGCTCGAGTTGTGAATATACCCGCCGGAAGTAGCTGTCTGTCATCGATGCAATATAGTCACTGATGCGACGGGGCAAAGCTTCAGACTCATGGCCTTCTGGCAACTGTTCAGGATTCTCGAGCAAATAATCAAACAAACGCTCAATGGCTTGCATGGATTGATCCCGCTCTTCCACCAGAATTTGCGTATGGTAAACGCGGGCATGCAAGAAGCGCTTGAGTGCAGCCGAAGTTTCTGCAGCAGCCGCAGTAAACTGCACCAGACGCACAGGCCAGGCCCGCACAGCGTCCACGGAATCTACACCAGCAGCCTGGCAGGCAGCAATCGTGCCCTCCATCAAGCCCCTCATCAGATGATCGATCAAGCGGCGCTGCATCTCGTGCAAATGGATGCGCTCTTCGGCAGCCGGGAAATTCGTTTCTACTTCTTCGAGTAGTTCGGCCGCTACAGGCACCGCAGCCGCAAGCTCGGCAAGCTTGAAGAAGCCCGCTTCATGAGCGTCATCCACATCAGCCGTGTTGTAGGCGATTTCATCCACCAGATCAATGAGCTGAGCTTCGATCGGTGGGCGCAGGCCAGGAAGATATTCTTCAAGCGGCCCGGTGTAACCGGCGGGCAGATCGCGCGAGTGCTTGACGATACCTTCGCGTACTTCAAAGCTTAGATTCAACCCCGGGTACATCGCATAGCGGTGCTCGTAGGTTTCCACGATTCGCAATGAATGAAGGTTGTGTTCGAAGCGTTCCCCAAAGCGGGACAGGATGCGATTGAGCGCCACCTCGCCAGAATGCGCAAAGGGAGGATGGCCGATGTCGTGTGCCAGAGCCAAAGCTTCCGTAAAGTCCTCATCGACACCGAGCACGCGCGCGGCAGTGCGGGCGAGTTGAGCAACCTCCAAGGTGTGCGTAAGGCGATTGCGGAAGTGGTCGGAGATCCCGGCCGGGAAAACCTGGGTCTTGGCTTCGAGACGGCGGAAGGCACGTGAGTGCACGATACGGTCTCGATCGCGCTGGAAGTCGTTACGAAACGAAGGAAGGCTCTCAGGAAAGCGACGGCCCAGACTTCTCTCCACAGGGAAGCGAAGCTGGGCCAGAACACCAGTCCGGATCATGTTGCCTTTCGGTTTACTTCTTCGGCGCTGCCGTCATCGGAGCGGCAGGCAGAGTGCTCAACACTTCCATGGCAGGAGTTGAAATCGGGGCGCGTGCCGTGCGAAGGGGCTCGAGCAGCTTGCGGGCTTCCTCGGGCTTTGACTTGGCGATGTAGCGGGCCAACTGAATCGTGGCCTGTTCTTTGGGCATCAGGTAGGTGGGGCTGGCAACGAGCTCTCTGAGCATGGCTTCAGCTTCAGCAGTCTTGCCTTGGCCCTGTAGAATTTCGGCCATCGTGAATTTGGCGAGAGAAGCGGGTTCTTTATCCCCACCGATCACTTCCTTCAGACGCTTTTCGCCAGAGGCGGTGTCACCACGTTCAATATCGAGCATCGCCAGCATGTAGAGGGCGAGATTGCCTTCTTTGCTGCCTGCAAACTTCGAAGAAACACTGGTGAAAGCATCGATGACTTTCTTTTCTTCGGAGGTCGTACGGCTGGTGGTGGCCTGGGCGATGCCCATTGCTTCGCCGAGAGCCGCCTGACGTGCCGCCTTCTGGGTACCCATGTACCACCAGATGCCGTAGCCGAGTACGGCAACCACGATGGCAACGCCAACATACAGGGTGACTTGTTTTCTATGACCCGAGACGTACTCGGAGGCTTCGCCGACCGTTTCCACAAACTGGTCGTGCTTGATTACATTTTGAAGTGATTTATCCACGGGGAGTCCTACTGAGGGAAATTACAGATTAGCACGAGGGCGACGGCACACGTTAATCGAGTGACGTACGAATTTGTATGGTATTCGAAAAGCGCCCGCCCGCTTCGACGCTCAAGCTTGCAACCGCATTATCAA
>CANGVB010000090.1 GCA_947456995.1 Bryobacteraceae bacterium
TTCGACACTCATTTTTTGGCCTTCCTTTCAGCGTCGACACAGATGTTCTGATCGACTTTCAATTTGGTTCTGGGAATCGCTGGCGAATAGCCGATGCAGCGTTCTTTCATTTTGTAGCCGGTGATGAGGTTGTTCTCGACGATGGTGTTACTGGATGGGTCAGGCCGCTCAGCGCCTTTGCCAAAGTAGATACCGCTGCGCAGAAGATCTGGCTCGTCGCCGAAGTAGCATTCAGCGCCTTTGCCGTGGCTTTCGGTGCAGCTTGAGGTGTTGAGGAAGCGCATGCGGTTTTTGCGCACGATGTGGTTTCTTCCAATCAGGAAGATGCCGCCATACTTCATGCCTTCGATCTCGTTGTCTTCGATGAGGATGTCTTCGCTTCGCATGTCGGGGTTGGTGTTGTTGAGCACGATGCCAAAGTGGCCTTGCGGATAGGCGGTGGCTGGCTTGGCGTTGTAGCAGCGATTGGAGAGGATCTCGCCGTGGTGGAAGCCGTCGAGGTCGAGACACTTGCCGTTGACCTCCTGGATGAGGTTTTCGGCGTAGAGGCTCTTGTCGACATTGCCGGCTGTGTCGATGCCGACGGGGATGCCACCGTTGGCCATGTCGACGAGTTCCACAGGGTAGCCGATGTTGACCATGACGTTCTTGAGGACGCGGATGTTGGTGGCGTGGCCTACCTGGATGGCGTCGCGAGCGCTGCCGTTGACTTCGTTCTCCTGGATGAGGCCGTCGCGATTGCGGGGGCTTTCGTATCGAGAGTGAGTCCAGATACCGTTGCCGCGGATGGCGCGGAGCTTGACGAAGCGAATCTCGAAGTCGGCAGTGCCTTCTTCGAGAAGGATGCCGCCGGTGGTGTTGTTCTTGCCTTTGTCGTCGCGCGAGCCTGAGTACTCGATGCGGGCGGTCTGGATGCGCACGCGGTTGGACCTCGAGACGAGGATGGGGAAGTTGACGACATTGCGGATCTCGATGTCGCGCAGGATCACTCCCTCACAGTTGTCGATGAGGATGCCGTTGAGTGGGTAGAAGTCTGAGAAGGCTTGGTCGTAGGGGGCAATGGGGAAGCTGCGCTCCAACTGCTGGCGGTTGCCGTCGAGCTTGAGCCGCTGGATACTGAGCTCTTTGAGACCGCGGGCAACGATGAGGGCGGGGCCCTTGAAATTCGCTGAAGCCTTGAGGGTAGAGCCCGCAGGAGCGCCCAAAAGCTGGGTGCTTTCCTCGAGGACCATAGGCTCGTCGAGCACGGTGATGCCGGGCTTGAGCGTAATCTCTTTTGCCGCGAAGGCGAGCATCGCTATGCTTAATAGAATGTCCATTCGCTTTGACAAGTTTAGCGTCAGTGCCCCGGCCGGGAGTTGGATCGGGGTGGTTGGCCACGGAGAATCTGGAATCGTAGAAGTTTTGGAGGCGGCAACACACAGTTGCCAGAATCTGAGTGCCTTGGACTTGCCCGCCCGGCTGAGCTGGCTGGCCGAGGCAGAAAGGGTGAGGCGGAGCGGCGGCGTTGTGATTGCCGGAGCGAGCGACCCTGAGATGCTGCGCAATCTGGCAGATGAAATCTGGTGGCTCGACGGCGGCCAGATGGTGAAGCGTGGCGATACAAAAGAAGTCATAGAGGCTTACCTCAAGAGTGTTTATGCCTCGGTCCCTGAGATGGCCCCGAGTTTGCGGCGGGGCGATGGGCGGGCCGAGATTGTGTCGATTGAAGTGCTCGATGCAGGCGATAAGCCAACGGCACTGATTGTCAGCGGGCAGCCAGCGGCAATTCGCGTGGTAGCGAAATACGCTGCCTCTGTGGCTGACCCGGTGATCGGGATTCTGATCCGAACGAGGATTGGTTTTGAAGTGTATGGCACCAATACCGAGCTGGAACAGTTGAAGCTGGGGCCGGTTGAAGCTGGCCAGACGCGGACGGTGACGTTTCGATTTGAGTGTCAACTGTGCCCACAGAGCTATACGATTACGGCTGCCTCACATGACCCCGACGGGGTATGGCATGAATGGATGGAAGACGCGATCAGCTTCGCCGTCTCCGATAGCCGCTACACGGCGGGTGTGGCGAACTTGCGGGCACGAGCGGAACTTTCCTAGACGCAATAGCGTATCCGTAGTATGTTCTGCACAAAATGCGGTGGTGCAATAGAAGAAAACGCGAGCTTTTGCCCGCGTTGTGGGACCTCCGTTGTAGCGGGAGCGGTCCCTAGACCCACAGTTGAAAAGAAGCTGGTACGGCCACAAGGCGACAAATGGATTGCCGGAGTGTGTCAGGGCTTTGCCCGGTACTTTGGCATCGATGTCACACTGGTGCGACTTGTGTGGGTATCGACGGTGATCCTTGCGGGTACCGGGCTTCTAGCCTATTTGATCTGCTGGATTGTTATCCCTCGAGAGTATTCAACGTAGAGAATCGCTTGGCCTCGTAGGCGGCGATTGCATCGTTGTTCTTGAGGATGAATCCAAGTTCGTCGACACCTTCGAGAAGGCACTGCTTTGAGAAGCCGTCAACGTGGAATTCTGCCTTGGTGCCGTCGGCAAGAGTGATCGTTTGTGAAGCGAGATCGACTTGTACGCTCGACTCTGGCATCGAGAAAAGCTTCTTGTGGATCTCGGGGCTCACAACGATGGGGAGCAGACTGTTCTTGAGCGCGTTGCTCTTGAAGATGTCAGCGAAGGAGGTGCTCAGGATGGCGCGGAAGCCGTACTGGGTGAGAGCCCAGGGAGCGTGCTCGCGCGAGCTGCCGCAGCCGAAATTGTCACCGGCGAGCAGGATCTTGAGGCCCTTGGAGGAATCCTGATTGAGGATGAAGTCTGGCTTGGGTGTGCCATCGGATTCATAGCGCCAGTCGTTGAAGAGCAGGTCGCCCCAACCTTCCATGTCGGTCTTCTTGAGGAAGCGTGCGGGGATGACCTGATCGGTATCAATGTTGTCGACGGGCATGACAACCATGCGGCTTTCAAAGGGTAGGAATTTTTCCATGGTTAGTTGCCTCCCAACAGGGTGCGGACATCGGTGACTTTGCCAGTGACGGCGCTGGCGGCGGCGGTGAGGGGGCTGGCGAGGAAGGTGCGACCACCCTTGCCCTGACGGCCTTCGAAGTTGCGGTTCGAAGTAGAGACGCTGTACTGGCCGGGGCTCAACTGATCGCCGTTCATGGCGATGCACATGCTGCAGCCGGCTTCGCGCCATTCAGCACCTGAAGCACGGAAGATCTCGTGGAGGCCTTCTGCTTCAGCCTGACGCTTGATCTGCTGCGAGCCGGGGACGACCATAACGCGGACGTTGTCAGCAACCTTGCGACCCTTGAGGATCGAGGCGGCGCTGCGGAGATCGCTCATGCGGGAGTTGGTGCAGGAGCCGATGAAGACTACATCAATGGGATGGCCGAGGAGGGGCTTGCCAGCGTCGAGCGCCATGTAGGCAAGAGCCTTCTTCAAGCTGTCGCGCTCGAGGGCGTCGGCGATGTTGCCAGGATCTGGAATTGAATCGTTGATGCCCATGCCCATGCCGGGGTTGGTGCCGAAGGTGATCATGGGCGCGAGACTTGCGCCATCGATCGAGATCGTACGGTCGTAGGTTGCGCCTTCGTCGGTGGGAAGGGTCTTCCAGTAAGCTACGGCGGCATCCCAGGCTTCGCCCTTGGGCGAGAAGGTGCGGCCCTTGAGGTATTCGAAAGTGGTTTCGTCTGGAGCAATCAGACCTGCGCGAGCGCCGGCTTCGATTGACATGTTGCAGACCGTCATGCGCTCTTCCATCGAAAGATCGCGAATGGTGGAGCCGCAGAATTCAAAGACGCAACCGGTGCCGCCACCGATGCCAATGCGGGCGATCAGCGCGAGGATGATGTCCTTGGCGCCGACGCCGGGGGCAAGCTTGCCTTCTACCAGAACCTGGAAGGATTTGGAGGGGCGTTGCAGGAGGCACTGACTGGCGAGGACGTGCTCGACTTCGCTGGTGCCGATGCCAAAAGCGAGTGCGCCGAAGGCACCATGGGTGGCAGTGTGGCTATCGCCGCAGACAACGGTCATACCGGGCTGGGTGAGGCCGTTCTCGGGGCCAATGACGTGACAGATGCCTTGCTTGTCGCTTTGGAAGCCGAAGCAGGGGATGCCGAATTCAGTAGCGTTGCGTTCGAGCTTCTCGACCTGGCTCTTGGCGATGGGGTCGAGGATGGGCAGGTTGCGTGGGGTGGTGGGTGTGGAGTGGTCTGTTGTCGCGAAGGTGAGGTCGGGACGACGGACTTTGAGGCCACGGCGGCGGAGGCCGTCGAAGGCCTGGGCGCTGGTGACTTCGTGCACGAGGTGGAGGTCAATGAAGAGTAGAGCGGGAGAGCCGGGCGGGTTGGCTACGACGTGGGAATCCCAAAGTTTCTGAATGATGGTTCTTGGCTGACTCATGTTAGTTATCCGATTGCCTCGCAGATGGCCCTGCCGACTTGTTCGGTTGAAGAGTTGCCGCCGAGGTCTTTGGTGGTTAGTTTTGCGTTGAGGGTGGCTTCCATGGCCGTGTTGACGGCGGTTGCCTCTTCGATCAGGCCGAAGGTGTATTCGAACATGGCGGCGATGGAGCCGATGGCACCGAGGGGGTTGGCAATGCCTTTGCCTGCGATGTCTGGTGCGGAGCCGTGGACGGGCTCATAGAGGCCGACCCATGCGCCGGAGGGGCGCTGAGCGCCGACTGAGGCTGATGGGAGCATGCCGATGGAGCCGGTGATGACAGAGCCTTCGTCGGAGAGGATGTCGCCGAACATGTTCTCCATCAAGAGGACGTCGAACTGAGCAGGCTTGAGGACCAACTGCATGGCGGCGTTGTCGACGAGGAGGTGATCGAGCTGGACGTCGGGGAATTCAGGAGCGATCTCGACTACGACTTTGCGCCAGAGTTGTGAGGTCTCAAGGACGTTGGACTTGTCGACGGAGGTGACCTTTTTCTTGCGCTTGCGAGCCAGGTTGAAGGCCATGCGGGTGACGCGGGCGATCTCGGCGCGGGTGTAGGTCATGGTGTTGGTGCCACGCTCTTCGTCGCCAGCACCGCTGATGCCACGCGGGGTGCCGTAATAGAGGCCGCCGGTGAGTTCGCGGACGATGATCATGTCGACGCCGGTGAGGAGATGGTTCTTCAGCGGGGAGGCATCGATCAAGGCGTCGTAGGCCTTGACGGGGCGCAGATTGGCGAAGACGCCGAGGGTCTTGCGGATGCCGAGGAGGCCTTTTTCGGGACGCATGGCGGGAGGCGCGTTGTCGAACTCGGGGAGGCCGAATGCGCCCATGATTGTGGCATCGGCTTCGAGGGCGAGGCGCTCGGTTTCAGCCGGGTAGGGGCTGCCCGTCTTGTGGATGGCGATGCCGCCGAGGAGGCCTTCGGTAAGGACTAATTCGTGGTTGAACTTTTTCGCGACGTGGCGGAGGACACGCAGGCCTTCTGCGGTGACTTCAGTTCCGATTCCATCGCCCGGGAGGGCGAGAACTTTCAATTGCATCTAGCTGACTTTCTCGGCGGATTTTTCTAGCGCCGTTTCAATGAATTCGGTGATCTCTTCGTTGGTAAAGCCTTTTTTGTTGTCGGCAGCGTTGGTGAAGAACTCGTAGACCATGTCGAGCTGTTCTTTGGTGAGCTCTTCAAAGCCGAGTTCTTTGACGCGCTCTTTGAGAGCGTGCCGGCCGCTGTGTTTACCAAGGATGAGTTTGCCGGCGGGGACGCCGACGCTGTGGGGGTCGATGATTTCGTAGGTGCTCTTGTTCTTGAGGTAGCCGTCCTGATGGATGCCGGCCTCGTGAGCGAAGGCGTTTGCACCGACGATGGCTTTGTTTGGTTGCGGCCCGAAGGTGATGATGCTCGAGAGCAACTGGCTGGCCGGATAAAGTTGTTCGGTGACGATGTTGGTGTCGTAGGGGTAGAAGTCGCGACGGGTCTTCATGACCATGACTACTTCTTCGAGAGAGCAGTTGCCGGCTCGTTCGCCGATGCCGTTCATGGTGCACTCGATCTGGCGAGCGCCGGCTTTGACGGCGGCAAGGGAGTTGGCGACTGCAAGGCCGAGATCGTCGTGGCAATGGACGCTAACGATGGCACGATCGCCAAGGAGGCGAGCAATGCGACCGATGCGTTCTGAGTAGTCTTCAGGAACGGAATAGCCGACAGTGTCTGGCAAGTTGACGGTGGTTGCTCCGGCGGCGACCACGGCAAGGCTGATCTCTTCGAGATAGGCGATGTCGGTGCGGGTTGCGTCTTCGGCGGAGAACTCGACGTCATCGACGTACTTGCGAGCGAGTTCGACGGCGCGGACGGCGTCTTCGAGGACTTGCTGGCGGGACTTCTTGAGTTTGAATTCTAGATGGATGTCGCTGGTGGCGATGAAGGTATGGATGCGCGGGCGCTTCGCTTTTTCAAGAGAAGTTGCGGCACGCTCGACATCGCCTTTGGTGGCGCGAGCGAGCGCGGCTACGCGGACGCCGGGAAATTCTTCGCTGACGCGACGAACGGCTTCCCAGTCACCTTCAGAGGCGATGGGGAAACCAGCTTCCATAATGTCGACACCGAGGTCGACGAGTTTTGCAGCCATGCGCAGCTTTTCCGGTACGGTCATGCTGCAGCCAGGGGACTGCTCTCCATCGCGCAAAGTCGTGTCAAATATGTAGACTCTGGGCTGTTTTTGGGCCTCAGACATGGGCGCCTCCTATTTGCTCTTTTATTATGTTCTGGCGAGTTAGATTTAGCAAATTTATATTGCTTGCGCTAGGGATAATCGGTCATAATGGAATAAGGCAGACTTATCCCATAAGCCAAACGAAAGAGACCCTGTGCTTCTACACTCCCTTAAAGTTTTCTTATCTGTTGCAAATGAAAAATCCTTCAGCCGCGCGGCTGAGAAGATGTTGCGGACTCAGCCAGCTATCTCGTTGGCAGTGCAGCGATTAGAGGCTGAACTGGAAGAGAAGCTGATTGACCGCTCGGCCAAGGAGCTATTGCTCACTGACGCCGGGAAGGTAGTACTGGAGTTTGCACGGCGCTTCGAGAATCTGGAAGCGGACATGTACAATTCTTTAGCTGAGCTGCGGGATAACTCGTCGGGACGACTGACGATTGGGGCGAATGAGTCGACATCGTTGTACCTGCTAAACCATATTGAACAGTACAGACGGCAGTATCCGAAGGTTAAGGTGCAAGTGAGGCGGAGCTTGTCGAGTAAGATTCCGGCGCAGTTGATGGACGGGGATCTGGAGCTTGGGTTGATCTCGTTTGATCCTGGGGATGAGCGGATTGTGTCGACGGTGATCTACACGGACCGGCTTGTGTTTGTTGTGTCTCCGAATCACCGGTTGGCGTCGAGGCCTGAGGTATCGATTTCGGAGTTGGGGATGGAGACGTTTATCGCGCATAACGTGTTGAGCCCGTATCGCGAGATTGTCTTGCGCGAGTTTCAGCGTCATCGGGTGCCCCTGAACATGGACGTGGAGATGCCGACGGTTGAGACGATCCGCAGGCTGGTGCAGCGGAATGAGGGGGTGGCGTTCTTGCCGAAGATGTGTGTGGAGCCGGAGCTCGAAAACGGGATGCTTTGCGAGGTTCGAGTGAAAGAGCTGGATGTCGAACGTAAGATCCGTCTGGTGTATCCGGCGAAGCGGGCGCTGAGTCATGCGGCGAAGGCGTTTCTTGAGTTGGTAGACAAGGACGCGGCGGCGGCGGTGACTGTTGCGAATCTAGCTACGATTATTGGCTAGATCTAAGTCTGCGAGCTTGATGGGCGGGAACGGGATTGGCTTTGTTTGGTTATCCATGATTTCACGGGCTTCCGGCAGGAGGGCCATGAGACGGAATGCCAGGTTTCCTGCGCTGGTTTTGGAGAGATCGGACTTTCGGATTTCGAGCATGGGGAAGGTTGCGGGTACGGGGACTTTTTTCTCGAGCAGATAGTGTTCGGTCTGGACGTCCATGGCGAGGATACGGTCTGTCTGGATCTTCTTGAATTCCTGGAGTGCTTTGTCGGCGCGGCGTTCCTGGGCAGCTCCGAGCTTGAGCATTTGTTGCATTTGCTGGAAGTGGGTGGGGTTATTGGGTTCGTTTAACCAGCGGTCCTGGGCGTCGATTTCCATCTGGCGGGCGCGGTCGGATTGGAAGAGGGCGAAGACGTAGCGTTCGAAGGTTTGGAGTTCGAGTTCGCCTTCGGGGAGGCACTGGAGGAGCAGCTTTGCTTTGAGTGCGTCGTATTGGCTTCGTTCGCGCGGATTGTTTTCGAAGATGGTGGTGGGGTTGGCCTGGAGGCCATGTTTGGTGCTGTTAGATGCGGAGGCGGCGCGGCCTTCGGCGGTTTTGGGTCCAGTTGATTTCTTTGCGTTGTTGCGATTTGCGTTGATTTGGGCTTGTGTTGCCATAGAGATCCTTCTTTCCTGTTTTTGAAATTAAAAGAGGGGCGCAAGAGCGCCCCTACGATTGAGAAGGTATCAGGCGGGGTTGGGGAAACGAACCATGGTTTGGGGATCTTGTTGATTTTGGGGCAAATAAAGTCGAATCTTTTCCGTGACCGGACAAAGATCCATCGCGATTCGAATGCAATCCATAGTATATTTTTTGTTACTACACTTTTAAATACTTCGCTGATCGTAACGCTATATTCACAATAAAGGTTGTATCCATGAGCTCTTATCGTTTTCGAGGCTTAGTTTCTTTTCTTGGTCTTTTCCTTTGGTGGGGGGTCTCAGCTGCAGAGGCTGCGACGATGTATACGATAGAACATATACAAGTACCTGGTGATATTGGATTCACTACAAATCGGGTGAACGACCTTGGGCAGGTTGTTGGATCTTTTGTTAACGGAGCCGGACGTCTAGATACATATATTTGGAGCAGTGGAGCATTTACGACTATTCCCACCTTAAGCCCATTCGGGATAAACGGGAGGGGCATAAACAATTCTGGAAGTGTTGTTGGAGCCTATTACACTACTTCCAATACCTTTGGATATGCGCCTTTCGTTTCCAATGGCTTGACGACAAGGGCATTGGGGACACTTGGAGGAAGCAAAGGGACAGCTTCCGCAATCAACGACGCTGGAGTGATTACAGGTGGCAGCGATCTGAGCGGAGACAGCACGTATCATGCAACCATCTGGCAAGGCAGCCAGGTTTTGGACCTCGGGACGCTCCAGAATGGCGATGTCAGCTTTGGTGTGAACATTAACGCTTCCGGGCAAGTAGCTGGCTTCAGCACAATATCAACAGCCAACGAATGGCATGCGTTTTTCTGGAACGGGAGTCAGATGATTGATCTAGGGACATTGGGAGGCCAGGATAGCTACGCGCTTGGGTTGAATGACAATGGCTACGTGGTTGGTCACAGCCTAACAGCCGATCCGAACCTTGGTTCCATTGCCTTTTTGTGGGATGGAACGTCGATGCAGAGTCTTGGGCACCTGGGAGGGAGGTCCAGCCGTGCAGGTGCAATCAATTCTGCAGGAATTGTAGTTGGGAGTAGTGTATTGGCTAGTGGGAGTGAATCAAGCGCATTTGTTTGGGATAGCGGGACGATGAGAGATTTGAATGCTGCTGTGCTCGGCGGAGCAGGGTGGCAACTGCAAGGGGCATCGGATATCAACGATCGCGGGCAGATTGTCGGCAGCGGGCTGTTTGACGGGCAA
>CANGVB010000091.1 GCA_947456995.1 Bryobacteraceae bacterium
CTGATTGTGAATACCAAGACTCAGGTGAAGGCAAACGTAGAATCAAACGCTGCAGGCTTCTTTACCTTTCCAACCCTTCAACCAGGTATCTACACCCTCACGGCCGAAGCGGGTGGATTTCGCAAATCGACGTTGACTAACATCGAAGTCAATGTCGGCGTTACCATCCGGCAGGACATCAAGCTTGAAGTCGGTGCCGTCACCGATAGCATTACGGTGGAATTTAATGCGATACGGGTGCAGACCACAGAAGCCACGATTCAGCGAGCTGTCACGCTGCGCGACATCGATACGCTTCCACAGCTTGGCCGCGGCCCGATTGCGCTGGCTACTTATCAGCCGGGTGTGCAACTGGGTACCAGCCCGAATGACCCGAGCTTCGCTCGTGTGAATGGAATGAGGCAAGGGTCTAACAACACAACTCTGGATGGAGTCGACGTAAATGATGCGGTGCTGCCACGCCTTGGCTTGACCATGAATGCCAACAATACCGACTCTGTGGAAGAGTTCCGAATCATTACCAATGGAGCCAAATCCGAATATGGTAGGAACGCCGGCGGTACGGTGGAACTGATCACCCGTTCGGGCACGAACCGTTTCAGCGGCAATCTGTTTGAATACCACCGCAACACGGTGCTGAACGCCAATAACTTCTTCAATAAATCGAGTGGAACGGAGTTGCCGCGTCCCAAATTTATTCAAAATCAGTTCGGTGGTTCGATCGGTGGCCCGGTTATCATTCCGAAGGTCTTCAACGGTAAAGACAAGCTCTTCTTCTTTTACAACTTTCAGGGCACTCGTACGGCGCAGGAAGTGGTGCGTAATCGCACGGTGTATACGCCTGAAGCCAAGGCGGGTATCTTCCGTTGGGTTGTACCGGCCAACCAGCCTGGGGCAGGCGAGACACGTAGTTTCAATATCATTCAGAACGACCCCCGGCGCCTTGGAATCGACAAGAAAGTAGCCCAGAGCCTGGCTATTCTCCCCGCTCCCAACAACCTGGATCTTGGGGACCGGCTCAATACCGCCGGGTTCCGCTTTAATGCGCCGGCCAACAACAATGGAGACCAGCACACCATGAAGACGGACTGGAATGCCACCAGCAATCTTCGAACCTACTTTCGCTATTCGTGGTTTCGAACCCAGACGCTGGCCGATTCTCTCAACAATGCTGAAGCGACCTTTCCCGGGCAACCGAATGGCACCCAGGGAGGGATTCGAGCCGGCTACTCGGTTGGCGCGACCTGGACGATCAATCCTTCGTTGCTGAATGAATTTGTGATGGGCTATTCAGAGTCCTCGGTGGTGTTTGGTCGTGTACGGAGCACAAATTATCCTGGCGAGGCGCTGATTGGCTTTAACCTGATCACAAATCCAATTCCCACCGCATTTGGCTCGGCCCGGAATTCTCCTGTAAATCCGCAGATTTCAGACAACCTGTCGATCATCCGCGGCAACCATACCTTCAAGACAGGGTTCCGATTCTCGAAGACCACTCAATACCAGACCAATGATGCCAATATCTGGCCAACGATCGGGGTTGGACAGGGGAATGGGAATGCGCCAGCGTCTGCTAACGGGCCTACGGGAGCGCAAATTGCCACGGCTGACAGGCAACGGTACGACAACATGTATAACGACCTGCTGGGGCGCGTAAGCTCCGTCAATACAACCTTCTATAGCGATCTCGCGACCTTCCAGCAAACGGGAACCCCTCGCGTTCGAAATTTTATCTTCCGCGACTATGCCGGCTACTTTCAGGATGACTGGCGAGTTCGTCCAAACCTGACTTTCAATATCGGGCTGCGCTACGAATTCTATGGTGTGCCTTTTGAGAGGGACGGGCTGCAGGGCGACATCACCCAGAACGCGGCAGGATTAGTGAATACCGTGGGTCAGATTTCTGACCTGACGGTTAAGAAGTCCAGGTCCTAGTACAACAACGATTACAACAATTTTGCTCCTCGTTTCGGTTTTGCGTGGAGCCCGTTCAAGAGCGGCAGGACTTCCCTGCGCGGATCCTGGGGTATTTTCTACGACCGCGTGATCGGAGGTGCCAGCATTGACCCAGATTCAACTACTCCAGGCTTTGCGCAAGCCGTTAACATTTTCCCAAATCAGGCTGCAGGCAGTGATGTGAGGGCAAGTGACAACTTTGCCTTGCCCGCACCACCGGCGACGCCTACCTTAACGCCTCAGGCAGACCGGGCATTTGGTGCGATCAACCTCTTTGATCCGAATTTCCGTCAGCCATACGTATCGCAAACGAACTTCACTTTGCAGCATGAGGTCCTGCGGAATACAGTAATCGAGGCCGGGTATGTATCGAATCGCGCGATCAAGCAAGTGCTAGACCAAAACGTGAATCAGACTCGCGTCTATGGGGGCTTTCTGAATGACTTTCGGGAATTGCAGGCATTCCAGGCGAATGCAACCCCTACCTCGGCGGGAAATGTGCTGACACGGATGTTTGGAAGTCCGACGGCGGCCATCAACGCAATTGGCGCTACTCCAGTTCGTCAGGGAAGTCTGGGTGCGGCGGCCAACACCATTGATACCAGCAACTTCACACGCTATGCCAATGCCGGTGTTTCTCAGTTTTATCTCAGAAATTTCCCGCAGTTTACCAACGTGATCTTAACGACAAACGCGGGACGCACCTATTATGATTCCTTCCAGTTCAGTCTTCGTCGTCAGGTTGGCGCACTCCGTGGGGCCGTTAACTATACGTGGTCAAAGACGATAGACAACGCCTCGGCCGACGGCAATGGTACGACGGGTAATTTCGACAATTACAATCTTTCGTTGAGTCGAGGGTTGTCTGATATTGACCGCCCGCACACGATCAACTGGTCTTCCAGCTATGTACTGCCGATCGGTAAGGGCAAGCTGATCGGAGGCAACATGCCTGACTGGTTAGATCGCATTGGTGCCGGGTGGGAAGTTGGATCTCTTGGCTTCTGGACTTCCGGTCAGCCACTCAACATCTCTTCGGGGCTAACGACGGGTCCGAACAATGCTGTGAACAGTAATGCGGATTTCAGCGGCACGGATCGTAGTATTGGCAAGGTAGAGCGATTTGGAGGCGGTGTGCGGTTCTTTACCCCGGAACAACTGGCGCTCTTTTCAGTTCCAGCGGCTGGGTCAGTGGGCAATTCAGGCCGCAACTCATTCCGCGGGCCGGGCTTCTTCAATACCGACTTGTCGATTGTGAAGCGGTTCCGTTTGGCTGAGCGGAAATTCATCACGTTTCGTTCGGAAGCTTACAATCTGTTGAACACGGTAAACTTCCTCGCACCTTCGTTGAGTCTGCAAACGCCTCAGACTTTTGGAGTCATCTCTGGCACACCGACAGGGGCTTCCAATCAATCGGGAGCTCGAATCCTCCAATTTGCCCTCCGCTTTGATTTTTAAAACCGCTTAGCCTCTGGGATCAACCAGTTCATTGCGAGGGCAATGGCGACTGTGTCATGCCGGTGGCTCTTCGCATAGACTTTTAGTCATGCGCCGTCGACATTTCCTGGCTCTTCCTTGCGCGGCAACTGCCTTGCTCGCCGCTCCTAATCCGAATCTTCGGCTTGGTGTCACGGACTGGAATCTGGGTCTTGCCGGTAAGCTCGAGGCCCTTGACCTGGCCGCACAAATCGGATTTGCCGGCGTTGAAGTCTCGCTAGGCCGCAAGCCGATCGATGGCAAGCTGCCCTTTAACAACCCCGCTGCTCATATCGAGCGAGCTAAAGTGCTCAAGCTCACACTGGTTTCCACTTGCCTCGACATTCTTCATGTCAATGGGCTGAAGAACGACAAGCTGGGTGAAAAGTGGCTTTCTGATGCCATCGAGATCAATCAGGCGCTTGGGGTGCGAAACATGCTGCTTCCGTTCTTCGGAGCACGCGCACTGGAAACGCAACAAGAGCTGGACTACGTGGCAGACCTTCTGAGGAATATTGCTCCGAAAGCGGAAAAGGCGCAGGTGACGCTGGGGCTGGAGAACACCAATTCTGCGGCCGAGAATCTTCGGATTCTGGAGCGTGCAAAATCTAAGGCTGTCAGGGTCTTCTATGATGTGGGCAACTCCTTTTCTCGCGGGCATGACATTTACAGGGAGATCCCGCTTCTTGGCCGTGAACGTATCTGCCAGTTCCATCTGAAGGACAATCCGGGTTTCCTCGGGCAAGGCGGAATTCATTTCCCGACAGTTTTGTCCATGATTGAGCAGATCGGATATCGAGGTTTTGCCGACCTCGAGACGTCCTCACCCAGCCGAAATATCGCAGCCGATATGGCCAGAAATCTCGGCTACCTCCGCTCCTTAATGACCGCATGAGTATACACCTCGGCGTGGTGTATTCGCTTCGAAAAGAGGCTTTTTTCAGAGAATTCGCTGATGAAGTACCCAACGCGAAAAAAATGAATCTTATCGGCTCAAAGATGAGAAAAAAACGACTTTTTTGCAACTACCTACGTTGACAATCGTCTAAGGGCGATCTACCCTTCAATTAGCCATCACGTTTCAACGATGTAACAACAATCTCAAGTGCACGGAGGGTCCTCGAATGACTTTTCAAGTCGGCGAAAAAGTGGTTTACCCAAACCATGGCGTCGGTACCATCGAAAACATTAGCGTTCGTTCATTTGGCGCTCAAAACGAACGATTCTATCTGCTCCGTTTGGCTTATAGTTCGATGACCGTTATGGTCCCCTTCTCACACGCAGAAGAAGTGGGTCTTCGTAAGGTTACTCGCAACACTGAAACGGCCAAGGTTTTAAACTTCCTAGCTTCCGGCACTCCTCGTTGGAATCCGGACTGGAAACATCGGTTTAAAGAAAACACCGAAAAGATGAGCAAGGGTTCGCTCCTCGAGATCGCTGAAGTCTTCAAGACTCTGTTGCTGATCCAGGGTGACAAGCCTCTGAGCTTCCGCGAAAAGAAAATGCTGGAGCGTAGTCGCCAGATGCTGCTTTCTGAAGTAGCCATCTCTCGCACGATTGTTGAGAAAGAAGCGATTGAAATGTTGGATCGCTCCTTGCAGAAATCGAAGTTGCGATTTCCTGAACCTATCTAAGACCTTCTGACCGATCATTCATCCTCCAGGATCGCCGGGCTCACGCCCGGCGATTCCTTTTTCAAAAGTGAAAAAGGGATATAAGGAATCTGCGTAGACCTGCCGATAGTACCCCTGACGGTAGTGTCTCTGATGAATTGCATTTACTGCGGCAAGAAACTTCCAATGGTGAAGAAATTCACCTCAGAAGAGTTCTGTTCTGTTGCACATCGGCAGGCCTATCACCATGAGCAAGAACAACTTGCAGTTGCCCGTCTGCTTGAAGACCAGACTCGTCGCAAGCCCTCTCGCAAGCCGCCGCTTGGCAAGGTAAAGGAAAAAGAGAAGGCTCCTGAATTTGCAGAGTATCTGTCTGAACAGATCTCGCCGCGCAAGATTGCTTCGCGTCCCTGGCATTCCGAGATGGAAATGCTTGTGGCCTCGAAGGTGTCAGAGCTTGAGGCTAGTTCCGAAATTTCTATGGCTTGTGCGGGTTTGGCCGACCCAGCGGAATTCAGCGGATTGGTATCTCCTTGTGGGACTGCAAGTGTTGAGGCGGCAATGTCGGCTTTGTCCGCTTGTCAAATGCCGTCAACATTGTGCTCAATTGATTCCTGCTCCTCGTCTTACTCGGCTCCTGCTGCTTTAGGAATTCCGATGGAAGCTGGTCTCGGGCTACAATTCGCCCAGGAGCCTCCAGTTGATCCATGTTTTGCACCCTCGGCGCTAGAATGTGGCGTCGCTGCAATCTTGCCTGGTTCAGGATTGCAGCCATTCCAGCATCTACCTTTCGACGCTGTCGACTTTACCCGGGCAGCTGGTGCACAACTTCCATTCGATCTATCTCGCTGCTTTCAGGCAATTGTTCCTGAGTCGGCCGATTTCCCAGCCGCATTCGGTCCGGAAAAATTGTCCGGTTTCCATTTGCCAAGTTCTCCAATAGCCCCAGCCAGCCCGGCATTGACTGGTGTCGAAAGCGCAATCGAGGTGAAGAGCTTGTGGGTGGCGTCCGAACCGGATTACCGCCCCAAAGAAGGTTTGGTGGCGGCATTAGATGTGAGTCTGACAGCGCCAGGGCCTATCCATTCTGTTGCCCAAATAGAAGCGCAAGAGAGTGTACCGGAAGCCAGCTCCATCATTTTTGACCGTGAGACGCTTGGGGCCATTCTTCCAAACGAACAAGCTCTGACGCAGCCCAAGCCTTATCTCTTCAACCTGCTTCCGGTGTTGGAATCTGCTGCCAGAATTACTCAGCTACCCGCACCCGTTGTAGTCTGTTATGCCGGTGCTGTGCAGCGGCTATTTTCTCGCCCTCGAACCCAAAGTCCTCGCCCGGCGAGAATGGAAGCCGCTGGAGCGTTTCCACAGCGGATTCCCAATACTCTAAAGCCTGCGCAGAGCAGGTTGGCTCACTCAATTTTGAATCGCACCAGGGGGCGATGCCAAACCTTCGAGACACTGCTTGCGCATCCGGAATCGTTTGTGAGAAGTGTTTCTGGCAATTGGGCCGCAAGTGCCAGTCTTTTTGCCTTCAATGAACCCTTCACTGCAAAAGGGCGAATTGCGAGTGTTCGCCGCTCCAGCCTGACGGTTGTTACGAACGCATTTCGCGCATCAAAGCAATTTAGCCTGAAACTTCATGCCATCTCGGGATCGCTGGACACGCAGATGCGCGAATTCATCGCGCCGAAGAAGCTCCCTGTTCTAAAGCCGCAGCCTGATTTGCGCATTCTGCCTGCGCGTATCTCGAATTCCCCGTTCGCTGCACTAAGCCCATTTTCTAGCAGCAGCTATCAGCTCAGTTGGCAAGCAGTGCAGCAGCGTTGGCATGACGCGCCAAACGACCTGCGCTGGATCGCTCTGGCGGTGCCGCTGATTATCGGCCTGATCTGGTTTGCTGATTCTCCTTCCGCACAGGTTGGGGCCAAGGGGCGAATTGCCTCCATGATTCCGAATGTGAGTGGCCTGTTAAATGCTTCATTCAAAGGTGATTCACTGGATGAGCTGAAGCAGAACATCCAGCGCAGGGCCGCTGTAGAGCTTTCCGACGATTTTCGCCAGGGCCTGGGTGAATGGTCTGGGGTAGGGGAATGGTCCAAGGGCTGGAGCTATGATCCAGCGGGTTTTATTCGTCCGCGAAAATTGGCTTTGTACACGCCATCCCTAGGGCTTGAGGACTACCGCTTCGAATTCTTAGGGGCAATTGAGCGAAAAGCCCTATCGTGGGTCTACAGAGCCGCCGATGTAAAGAACTACTACGCAGCACGTCTTGAAGTGACGCGAGGCGGTCCGCTTCCCACCGTGGAACTGGTTCGCTATGCGGTTGTTGATGGACGAATTGGATCCCGTAAATCAATTCCCCTGCCAATGCAGGCTCGTCTCGATACGATTTACCGGGTGAGAGTGGATGTACGCGGAAGTGATTTTGTAACCACGATACAGGGTCAGGTTGTTGATGTATTTTCAGACGACCGCTTGCCTCGTGGAGGTGTAGGCTTCTTCAGCGAATCGGGCGAAGATGCACGGCTTCGATGGATCGAAGTCTCCCACCAGTACGATATGTTGGGTCGGCTCTGTGCCTACCTTGTTCCATATAACGTTTCGAATTCTAATGTGAGGTCTGCGCCATGACATTTCGGCGAAAGGAAACTTCGGTTTCAAAGGCCAGCGGAGCCCCCTCCGCCGGGCGTCAAAGTGAAGGGCAATCCGCCCTTGCCCGAGCCGTGGCTCTTCATCTTGAGGGCAAGCGCAAAGAAGCGCTGAAAGAAATTCACGATGCTCTTGATTCAGGGCAGCAAGATCCCGAGCTCTATTCAGCTCGAGGACACCTGCATTTTGAACTGGAGCAGTTTGAAGAGGCGGCGCGCAGCTACCAGAAGTTGCTCGATCTAAATCCGAAGCATGCCTCGGCTCACTTCAACCTCGCTGTGTGCAGCGAGAAGCTGGGGCGTTGGCCAGAAGCCTCTGAAAATTTCCAAAAGGCACTGGAACAGCCTAATCCCAGCAACCAGGCGCGCCTCGGACTGGGTGTCGCTTATCTTCATACAGATCGCGCCTCGCAGGCCCTCGACCTTTTCGAGCAAGTATTGAAGGCTGATGGCGACAACGAAACCGCAATTTTTGGTAAAGCTGTTTCGCTTCAGCTCTTGAATCGCCTCGAAGATTCCCTTGCTCTTTACAACAAAATGCTTGAGAAGAATCCCTCGAGCGAAGAAGCACTGGTCAATCTCATTACAATCGGCATCGCGCTTAAGGATGTAAATGTAATTCGCACGCATTCTGAGAAACTGCTGGAAGTTCGGCCCTTCTCTCAGCCTGCTCTTGAGGGGCTGGCCACGTGCGCCTTCACCACGGCTGACTATGAAGCAGCCTCCCGGTTCTGTCAAAAGCTGGTTGAATACACGCCAGATCACTTCGAGCGATGGTTCAACCTTGGTGTTGCCTATCAGAAGCTTCAGCGCATGGAGCAGGCGCTCCAGGCATATCAGGAAGCAACCCGGATCCGCCCTGACAGCGAACAGGCGCTGGTGAACCTCGGCATTGTGCGTCAACAGCTTGGTGACCTTAAGGGTGCCCGTGAGGCCTATGAACTCGTTCTCAAGAAGAATCCAACGCTAACCGAAGTTCGCTACAACCTTGCGGTTTTGCTCGAATCGACCGGTTCGCGAGAAGATGCCGAGCACATCCTCGAAGCCCTTCTCAAAGACAATTCCGAGTCTGAAGAGATCTGGTTCCGCCTTGGGTTTTTGCGTCTGGAGCGCGGAGAACTTCAGGGTGCAGTCAGTGCCTATGAGACCTGCCTCGAAAAGCGCCCGAAATGGCCTGAAGCCCAGTTGAATCTCGGCCTTGCTTACTGGCGCGTTGGAGATCGTGATGCAGCTTCGCTTGCATTCTCCAATGTCCTGCAGGTAGAGCCGAATTCGATGGATGCTTTGCGCGGTCTTGCTGCCCTTGCGGTTGAAAAGGGTGACCAGCAGCAGGCTCTTGAATTGCAGGCCAAATTGATCGATCTCGGTGAACGCTCGCCTGAACTCTTCTACAACACTGGCTTGTTGCTGCAAAAGGGTGGTCAGGTGGATGACGCCATACGCCTCTACAAAGAAGCTCTTGCTGAGCGCCCTGGATTTGCAGAAGCACTGCTCAATCTGGGCCACGCACTCAAGACTCAGGGACAACAGGATGAAGCCCGCATCTACTGGCGGAAAGCGCTGGAAGCGCGGCCCGAACTGGCAAAAGGCTACTTCGAAGCGTAGTCTTTCATTTCACAATCCCCCGAAAAGGCCGCGCCCTGGAGCGCGGCCTTTTTTGTGATAGCTTCGATTTGTCATGCAAAGCAAAGCAACCAATGTCGCTGACTATGTGGCCTCGCTTCCGGAAGATCGCCGGATTGCCATTGAGGCTGTGCGCAAAGTGATCCTCGCCAATCTAGACAAGGATTTCGAGGAAGGCATGACTTACGGAATGATC
>CANGVB010000092.1 GCA_947456995.1 Bryobacteraceae bacterium
AGATCCCCAATCTCATCAAGAAACAGCGTCCCTCCATCAGCCAGCTCAAACTTCCCCCTCCGCAAAATCGTAGCCCCGGTAAAGGCACCCTTCTCATGCCCAAACAACTCACTCTCAATCAACTCATTCGGAATAGCCGCACAATTCACCTTGATGAAAGGCCCGCCAGCAAAGGGGCTCGACTGATGAATATGCGCCGCCAGCAACTCTTTGCCAGTGCCAGACTCCCCAATCAGCAGCACCCGCGCATCCGATCGCGCCGCCAGACTCGCCTGCTCCAGCACACGCGTAAACGCAGGCGAGCTGCCAATCATCCGCGGCCCCGACCCAAGCTGCTCCTTCAGCCGCGTATTCTCCTCCTTCAGCGTCCGCTGCTCAAATGCCCGCGCAATCGCCAGCAACACCCGCTCCCGCGAAAGCGGCTTCTCCAGAAAATCAAACGCCCCCGCCCGCACCGCCTCCACCGCATCCTGTATCGTCGCGTGGCCGGAGATCATCAGCACCGGTGCTTCTGGCTGATTCACCAGCACCCGCTTCAGCAGATCAATCCCGTTGCCATCAGGCAATCGCACATCAAACAAATACAGGTCCGCACGAGGTGCCTGCCCAAAGGCAGCCGCACTCATAAACGTCGAAATCGAGTACCCCTCGCGTTCCAGAATCAAACGTAAGGAACGGCCGATATTTTCTTCGTCGTCAACGATAACGATTCGTTTTGCCATTGTGCATTCGCTTTCTTAACTTGGATACGAAACGCTGCCCCGCCAAGAGATCCAGTAACCAGCTCCAGGTCACCGCCCATCACCACAGCACTTCGTTTGGCGATCGAGAGTCCCAGTCCCATACCGCTTCGTTTGAACGAGATCGTCGGCTGAAACAGGGTCTCCTGTGCCAGCAAACTCAACCCCGGCCCCGAGTCTTCAACCAGAATTTCAAGGTGCGCATGCGTACACCGAGTACTCACCTGAATCACCCCGGCCGCATGCGCCGCATTCTCGAGCAAATTCGTAAGAATGCCACGCAACAAATCCGGGTCCGCCGTCGCCCAGCACTCCTGCGCATCGAGCTTCTTGCGGTAAATCACCTCAGGATGCGCACTGCGCAAAAACGCAATCCGCTCCTCCACCAGAGCATTCACATCCAGATCCATCAGCTCCAGTGGAGGCTCGCTCGACAACTCACTAAACGCCCGCACACGCCGCTCCAGGCTCTGCACTTCCTCAGTCACAATCTGCGAAGCCTGCTCCAGAAACACCCTCTCATCGGGATGCGATCGCGCCACCATCTCCTCCACCGTCAGCCGTATCGGTGTCAGGGAGTTCTTCACCTCATGAGCCATCTTCCGCGCCAGCGTCTGCCAAGATTCCAGCCGCGTAAAGTAAAGCAGCCTTTCCCGGTTACGATCCAGTTGCTCAGACATATCGTTGAAGCTCACAATCGCCTGCGCCACCTCATCATGCCCCTTCACTTCGAGCGGCACCCTCTTGCCCCCCGTAAACGCGCGCAAGGCCTGCGTCAGCTCCCGTATCGGCCGCGTGATGTGATTGGTAAGATACAGCAGCGCCACCAACGCAATCAGCCAGATCGTACCCGCTACACTAGCCAGCGTTAGAAAGAACCCACGCTTAAGATCCCGATCCCGGTGCGCCTCAACCACCTGCCGCGCCTCGGCCAGCTTTGCCTGCAGTTGAGGCAACCGCACCCCGTCCAGCTTCAACCGGTAACCACCCTCGGCACGCAACAGCACCAGATCCTCACCATCCACCACAAACCGCTCCTGCTCACCAGCCTCCAGCCGAATCGAAGGAAACGCCTCTGCCTTCACCTTCTTGCTCTCCACCCGTTCTCGCAGCAATTGTCGTGAGGTCTGATACAAGGCCCGTCCTGCCGCTTCCAGTTGCTGTGTCGAAGCCTCCAGCTCAGCAACAGGCGCGATATCAAGCGATTGATCCAGCAATCGCCACGACACAAGCAAAGTGGCCCCCAGCGGCAAAAGCGTAGCCACCAGAAAGAGCAGCAAAAGTTTGTCGCGTAGTCTCCTCACGGTGTAGCCAGCGCCCCCAGTGTAAATGCCTGCGTGGTGGCCGTAAACCGAAGCTCTTTCGGGTCCGCCGGCCGCGAAAAGATCTCCACCAACACCCCAAGATCCACGCTACCCTGAGGCCGCATCGGATTCGCCAGCTTCACTCCAGCACTCCGGATCTCCAGTTGCATCGTCAGCGGCTTCAACTTGTCAATCGAAGGCAACGGCAACTGCATCCGCCCGATACACCACCCCGCAACAGCTTCGCTCTTCAAACGATTGGTCGAGTAAACAGGAGTCCGCGGTGAAGACTGCGAAAGCTGCACCGCGGAAAACGTCTCTTCCCAAAGGTCATAGCTCAATACAAACCGCTGCATCGTCCGCCCCAGAGGCTTTACCCCGTCCAGCAACTGAACTTGAAAATCAAAAGTGACGCTCTGCCCGTTCTTCAATCGGTCCAGAGCCTTGCCCTCAAGAAACTTCAGATTAATGACATTCAGGCTGAGCTGCCCGTCATTCAGACGTGGCGATATCGCCTGCGCCGCCAGCGTGTGGAGGAACAGCACAAAAAGCGCGATAAATCGCGCGGCGGTCAAAAGTTCATCCCCACCAGAAAGATGGGTTCGATCGAAGAAGATCGGATCGGTATTGCAACCATAGCTGTAATTCCGCTAATCACAAACCCCAGGCCAGCGGAATGCCTGAGTACCTTTGGACGTCCCGCAGTCCAAATGGTTCCAGTGTCATAAACGGCTCGGACAAAACTATACCGGCCGTCAGCGGAAAAATGAATCACCCGGTCTGCCCCAACGGGAGCGATTTCGTAGCGATTCCAACCGCGCAAGGTCTGCGTATTGCCCAATACGAAGCGATCCAGCACAGGCGCACGCCCGTCAATCGCCCCAATCATCGAGCTAAACGCAAGTGTGGCCTTCGACTTCTCACTATTGCCCGAAGCAAAACTGAGCCGGGCCTCGCCCAGATGCCGTCGATACTGAAAGTCGGAGCCAAGAGATCTGGCGGCCGCGCGCAGGCTATAACCTGCCTCCAGCGTTTGTGTGCTGGCGAGACCAAGCTGCCACTGTTTTGAGTAGCGCAGAGTAGTAATAACAGCGTTTGCTGCCTGGTTTCTCGCGGCCGGAAATTGAAATTCAAGATTGTTAAAACTAAAGCCCCCACGCACTTCAAGCCCCGGGGCCAATGTATAGATCAGTGTCGGTTCATAATTGGTACGCGAGCGGTAGAACTCACTCGACTCTCCGCGAAACCGCGATTGATACGCTTCACCCAAAAAAGCAATCCGCAGATTCTTCGCCAGCGGTGCAACAAAGGCCGCCCGCAACCCGGTGAACCGCTCCACCCGCTCATCGTTATCCGAGATAAAGCCCAAACTCGTACTCGTCGCACCCAGATTTAGATCAGCCGTCGCACCAAAGCTGAACTTTTGCTCCGAATGAAACGCCAGCCGGGGAACATTCAAATCCAGATACTTGCGCGATCGTTCCAGAACAAACTCCACCCGGATCTGGTCCTGCTTCTCACCCTTGGCCACATTACGTGAAATCGTAAATCCCGGAAACTCACCACGAATCCGCTGTTCCACCGCATCAATCGTCTCAGTACGATAAGGCCGCCCCACCAGCCGGTCCAACTCCCGCTGCAACGCTTGCGAGACGACAGAATTCGAATGCTGAATCGAAACCCGCTCAATCCGGTACCGCGAGTTCACATTCGTGTAAGAAGTGTTATCAAATGCCACGGCCCTCTCGTGAGGGAGGAGGAGGACCGTGGATGCCAAAAACGTGGCGAAGAGGCACTTCATGCACTCTTCTCATATGCAAACCACATGCCAATCCCTAACTCATTGATTCTGAAAGGATTTCCAAGCCAGCCTGTGTGCGCGGCACACTCATGTGTCACGATCCAGCCACACTCACACCCCACTTTACAATTCATTACAAAGCCCGGCAGCAAGCGGTGAAAAACTAAACGTCAAATGCAATTGATGAAACCCCTCCTCACCTCTGCCCTGCTTTGCAGCGGCGTCCTGCTTGCTGCCGATTTCTGGCAATCGAAGAAGCCCAGCGAATGGTCCGAAAAAGAAGCCCGCAAGATTGTTGAAAGCTCACCCTGGGTCAAAGAAGTACAACCCTCAATGAGCATGGAAGGAATGGGCGGCGGTGGAATGGGTAGAGGCGGCCGCGGTGGCGGTGGTGGTGGTGGAATGGGCGGCGGCGGTGGGATGATGGGTGGCGGTGGCGGCATGGGTGGCCCCGGCGGCGCGCCAGGCGGTGGTGGCATGGGTGCCGACGGCGGCGGCATGGGAGGCCCAATGGGCGGCCCTGCAGGCGGCATGCAGATGCCCAAAATCAAAGTCGCCTTCGAAACCGCAATGCCCGTTGCCGAGGCCAAAGCCCGCATCGAAATCAAAGACGTCTTTGCCGGTCTGCGCGAGGAGTTCGTAGTCGTCTCCGTCACAGGCATGCGCAGCATGGGTGCTCCCCGCAAAGGTGCCGAAGACCCCAACCGCTCCAAAGAAATGCAGGCCCGTCTACTCCAGATGACCACCCTCAAGGTCAAAGACGACAAAGTCTATCAGCCGGCCGAAGCCAAAATCCAGCAACCCCCAACCGGCAGCGTCATGCTCTTTGCCTTCCCCCGCAAAGAACTCCAGATCACCCCCGAAGACAAA
The DNA here is from genome assembly GCA_947456995.1 of Bryobacteraceae bacterium. GTDB lineage: Bacteria > Acidobacteriota > Terriglobia > Bryobacterales > Bryobacteraceae > Bryobacter. The sequence goes on from CANGVB010000092.1 coordinate 4,716, forward strand.
CAGGTCACCTTCAAAACCACCATGGGCCCCATGGAAATCTCGGTAAAGTTCAACCTCAAAGACATGGTCTTCGACCAGAAACTGTCGCTCTAAAATAGTAAAAGGCGGCCCGTGAGGGCCGCCCTTTCCGTTCGAACGTGGTTGAAGTTACTTGACTTCGACGGTTGCACCGGCGTCGACAAACTTCTTCTGCATTGCTGCAGCTTCTTCCTTGGTCACGCCTTCCTTGACAGTCTTGGGGGCGCCATCGACGAGGTCTTTGGCTTCCTTCAGACCGAGCGCGGTGATTTCGCGTACGACCTTGATGACGTTGATCTTGTTTGCGCCAGCGCCGGTGAGTACAACGGTGAATTCCGTCTTCTCTTCAGCGGCCGGGGCGGCGGCGCCCGCGGCAGGAGCGGCTACAGCGACGGAAGCGGCAGCTGCCGATACGCCGAGCTTTTCCTCGAGCATTTTTACGAGTTGAGATGCCTCAAGAAGGGTGAGGCCCTGGATTTGTTCCGAGATTGCGTTGATGTCAGCCATTTTCATCTACTCCGATTGAATTTATCTGTTACTGATTGAACTTGTTTTCTTGTACGCCTTGGTCGATGACCACAGCAAGGTTCCGGCCCACGCCATTGACGGCAGAGACCAAACGCTGTGCTGGCGCGTTGATGAGGTAAAGCAGTTTTGCCAGAACCTCTTCACGCGAGGGCAGATTGGCCAGATCGTTGATCGATGCTACTTCAACGACTCGCCCCTCGACAAAACCCGCCTTAAACGTAAAGGTCGGATTCGTCTTGGCGTATGTCACGAGTGCTTTTGCGAGCGCGACTGGGTCGCCATTCGTATAAGCAATCGAATTCATTCCCTTGAGCCCGGTCACAGCAGGAGCAATGGCAAGGCCTTCGCTCGCTTTTTCCGCGAGGGTGTTCTTGATGACTTTGTAGCTGCCACCTACGCCACGAATCGTCTTACGCAATGCGTAATCCTGGGCGACGGTCAGCTTTTCAAAGCCAGTTACGAAGACATTCGGCGACTCGACGAGAGCCTGCTTAATGGCTTCAAAATCTTTTTGTTTGTCGACTTTATTCTTCATGGTTGCTGATCCTTAAACCGCGATGGCCAGTTTCGAAGAAACGTCAGAAATATCAATGCTGATGCCAGGTCCCATGGTGGAACACAGTGTCGCACTCTTGACGTACTTGCCCTTGGCGGCGGATGGTTTGGCGCGCAATACGGCAGTGATGAGGCTTTCGGCATTCTCGATCAGCTTTGCAGTTTCAAACTGCACTTTGCCGATCGGAGCGTGGATGACACCGGTCTTGTCGACGCGGAATTCCACCTTACCTGCCTTAACTTCATTAATGGCCGTAGTAACGTCCGTGGTGACCGTTCCCGTTTTCGGGTTCGGCATAAGACCACGCGGGCCAAGCACCTTACCGAGACGCGCCATAGAGCGCATCATGTCGGGGGTGGCAATCACCGCATCGTAGTCGAGCCAGTTCTCTTTGATGATCTTTTCGATAATCTCATCCCCACCAAAGAAGTCCGCTCCGGCCGCTTCGGCCTCGCGCACTTTCTCACCGGAGGCGATGACGAGAACCTTCTTGGATTTTCCGAGGCCGTTGGGCAATACGACCGTGCCACGAACCATTTGGTCCGCGTGCTTGGGGTCGACGCCAAGGCGCATGTGAATCTCAACGGTTTCGTTGAATTTCGTGAATTTGATTTTCTGGGCGAGGCCAACGGCTTCAGTCACGGAGTACGTCCGAGCTTCCACCTGCTTGGCTGCGGCCAAGTATTTTTTACCCTGTTTTTGAGCCATGTTTCGTTTTTTTCGAACGGTTTACTACTTGAATACAACTGATGACGATGAGCAAGGGCCTCATCAAAAAGAGGAAATCTTTGAGTGGTCCAAACGGCTTCTAGGCACGAACTACGGCCTGTCTGCCTCCCAAACGAAGGAACCGACCTAACGATTATAACAATTTGTAATCCGAATGCAAGTTTTCGCTAAAGCGTGACTTTTCCCATTTCGCCGCCCTGCCCTCGCTCACCCGTCACTACCGCTTTTGTAAATGCCGCAAGCACCTGCAGCATTCCACCGGGGCTATCCCAAAAATCTCCGCGCTCAGTCTGAAAACGGATCAACGTCATGTTTGGATCATCCAACCCGCCAGGAAACCACGTCTTCAAAAGCGGCGTGTACAACATCTTCATTCTCGCGCGATCATCTTCCATTACTGCTTCGCCGTGCAAGTGCATGTAAACACTATCGGAATCGCTCTGGAAGATCAGCGACACAGCGGAGTTCGACCGAATTTCTTCAACTTTGTGGCAATTTCGGTCGGTAAAGAACCAAAGCGTTCCCTCAAATGCGATCGTCTCACCCTGCATCCCCATTGGGCGCGAATGCACTCCTTCGGGCGTTTTCGTCACCATCATGGTGCTGCGGAAATGTTTCAAGAGTTCGCGAACTTTCGCGATAGCCTCTGTTCCAGACAGGTGAAGGGTTTCGTAGTTGGATTCGTTTGGCATGTATAACCGCTTGAGTGTCGCCTCCGGGTATATGTTGCAAACTGGCGAGCAATTGAGAGATCTTTCCTGCTGAACTTTCGGCCACTGGATTGCTCCTTCGACTCCCATGAATACGACAGAGGCTACCCTTCTCGCCGAAGACACAGTCGCCATCACAGAAACGAACGACCCACGCAGCCCAGTCGTTCATCATCTGCAGCATCAACTCGCCAATTCGATACTGCTCTTTCTGGAATACAAAAAGTGCTCCTGGCAGTCTGAAGGCATTGCCTTCCGCTCGCTCCGAGAGACATTCGAAGGCTTCGCCAATCAGACAAAGAACACCTTTGACCAAATAGGGGAAAGGCTGAGAATGATCGGCCAAGACCCCGACGTAGTTATCGATTCGCTCAGCAATGGTGCTGGAATCAAGCAGAGCCCTGCTGGATTGCCCTTTCAGGATCTATTAGCCACCGCAGACGCAAACGTCATCGGCGTAATTCGTGAATTGCGCGATGCTATCGCAGACCTGAGAAACAATGGCGACGACCCAGGCTCAATGGATCTCTTAACCTCCATCGTGCGCCAGCATGAAGAGCATGAGTGGTTCTTGCGCCAGATGATGAAATCCGACGCCGCTCGAACGTCGAAGTGACCGCAGGGCGTTAGCTTGATCTCAATCAGGCACCCATCGTGATCATCCTGGACAATGAGAAACTGTTGGATCATGAGATTGATTTTCTGTTGGGCGGTTCTTGCCTCCACTGGCTTCGCGGCCATCGATTTGTCCCGGATGGGCGTAAACGGCTCGCCAGAAACTGCAGCCCGCACAGTCCTGCTGGAAGAAATCCAGAAGCGCACTGGCCTTAAGCTCAATGGCGGCGGCATCGCATTAGTTCTGAATCCAAACGAACCGCAAATCAATGCGGAAGGTTATGCCCTCGATGTATCGCCGGATGCGATAAGAATCGCCGCCAGAACCGAACGCGGCCTCCTCTACGGCGTCGGCGCCCTCATCCGAAACCTCGACTGGGCCCCCGGCAAGCTCTCCGTCTCCACCCCGATCTCAATCAAATCCAGCCCCACCTCCAAAATCCGCGGCCACCAACTCGGCTACCGTGCCGCCGCCAACAGTTGGGATGCCTGGACTGTCGCCCAATACGATCAATACATCCGCGACCTCGTCCTCTTCGGCGTCAACGCCATCGAAAACATCCCCTTCCAGGATGAGCGCATCGCCCCCCTCATGAAAATCTCCCGCCGCGAGATGAACCGCGAAATCAGCCGCATCTGCAAAAAGTACAACATCGAATACTGGATCTGGCTCCCGGCCGACTTCGAACTCAAAGAACAAGAAAAGCGCGCCACCTTCCTGAAACGCTTCGAAGAAATGGTCGCCGAAACCCCACAACTCGACGGCGTCTTCGTCCCCGGCGGCGACCCCGGCGACAACCCTCCAGACCTCGTAATGCCCTTCCTCGCAGATCTCGCCGCCCGCACTCCCGCCAAGATCTGGCTCTCCCTCCAAGGCTTCCGTAGCGAAAAAGAAGACTACGCCTACAAGTGGATCAACGATAACCGGCCCAAGTGGCTCGGTGGCCTCGTAGCCGGCCCCTCCAGCCCGCCAGCAGCCCGCTCAAGAGAACGCCTCCCCCGCGAATACGGCCTCCGTCTCTACCCAGACCTCACCCACAACAAGATCTGCCAATACCAGGTCCCCAACCTCGACCAGGCCATCGCCCTCACCCTCGGCCGCGAAGCCATCAACCCCCGTCCCGCCGAATTCACCCGCATCCACAACCACTTCGTCGGCTCGAGCAACGGCTTCATCAGCTACTCCGACGGCGTCCACGACGACGTCAACAAAATCGTCTTCAGCGCCCTAAGCTGGAACCCCAATCAAGACCCGCGAAGCATCATGATCGATTACGCCCGCACTTACTTCTCAACCGATCACGCCGAAGCAATCGCCGACGCCATCCTCGCCCTCGAACGCAACTGGCGCGGCCCACTCATCGACAACGGCAACGTCGAAGCCACTCTCCTCATGTGGGACAAATTAGCAGCCAGCCTCCCCAAGCTCAACGCCAACTGGCGCTGGCAAATGCTCCAACTCCGCGCCGTCTACGACACCTTCGTCCGCCGCCGCCAGATCCACGAGCGAGCCCTTGAAGCCCAGGCCAACGCAATCCTCCTCCGCAAAGACCTCACCGCCGATCAGGCCATGGATGCAGCCCTCACCACCATCG
>CANGVB010000093.1 GCA_947456995.1 Bryobacteraceae bacterium
AGTCGATCGAGTTGCTGCTCGACAGGCTTTCCAAGGCGAAGAGCAATGGTGAGTTCCTTTCGAGCATGAACGGCTAGTCTGGTTCCATCATGAATTGATGAAGAGGGTGTCCTGCGGGGCACCCTCTTTATTTTTGGACGAGGGCCCCGATGTAGTTTGCGGTCCAGTTGCGGGTGGGCCATTTGTCGAGGGCTTCGAAGAGACCCAACTTGGCTATGGTGGGAGCGTAGGGTTTGTGTTCGAGAAGCCGGCAGATTTTGACTGCGGCAACTCGGGGGGCGTGCATGTAGGTGAAGCTCTTGAGCACACCGAAGCCGGTTGATTCCAGCAGCGGCTTGAGCTGCCCAGCGCTGACAGATTCGCCCATGAAATAAGGGCCGGGTATGAACGGGAAGTATTTGCGGACGGCAATCAGAGGGTTGGAGAGATTGTCGAAGGTGATCAGAAGCTGGCCACCCGGGGTAAGTACACGATAGATCTCCGATAGGCCTTGCTGCACTTCTTCTCGGGTTTCGAGTTGGTCGAGGGTGGACAGGCAAATGACAGTGTTGAAGTAGTGATCGGCATAAGGCAACTGCGTAACGCTAGCCTGCCTGATGATTGCCGTTGGGTTGTTTTCAGCTGCTCTTTTTGCGACAACTCCTGACAGGTCGATGCCATGAACTTCCGCTGCGATGCGGGCCATGGGGCCAGACACGCCATTGAGAAGTGCCTCATCAAAGAGGTCGGTTTTAAGGATGCGTTCGACGGGTGGGCCGCTGAAGACTTCACTAACCAACCGCCGATTCAACTGGTCGGTAAACTCGCGCCAGATACCATGATGACGATGGCTGAGAAAGCCGTTGGTGCGTTGATCCCAGTAGGCGGCATCCTTCATGAGCGAGGCCTCAGAGCAACTTTTGAGGAAGGCCGCCAGTGGCTCCAGTGTCGAAAGCCCCGCTGTGCGGTGGCTGGGCCGGAGAGAACGATGTCGTAATTTTGCAGCTCTTCAATCACCAGTGTTGCGATCAATGCGGTGAACTCGGGCCCACTGCAGGCGTGGTCTCGAATGCCGAATGGGGAGTAAATCTGGTCTGAGGGTGGCGGGCCCAGAAAACGGTCCGGGTTGAATGTATCCGGATTGGTGAAGTGCTTCGGGTCTCTGTGGCACTCTGCGATGCAGATGCGTATCAGCCAGCCTTGAGGGAAGCGGAAGTTCTCGAATTCGAATTCCTGGGCTGCCTTACGATAAAGAAATTCGCTTCGGGCCAGGCGCAACGATTCTTTGATGATGCGGGAGGGGAGAGTGGGGTCTTCTTTCTTTCGCAACTGATCCAGCCATTGCGGATCCCGGCCAAGGAACTCGAGGATCCATACCAGCAATCCGGTTGCATCGTTGGTTGAGATACGCAGCGTAAAAAGCAGATTGTCGATCACCGTGTCGTTGAGCGTGCCGTCAAGCTGTTGCGCCATATCGTTGATAGCCGAGACCCCGGTGGGAGGAGTGCGCAGCATCGACCGCAGATCAGCGAGGGCAGCCAAACCTGCTGTACCCAGACGCTGCGACATGGTTTTGTTTGCCAGCGCGGCATAAGCGGAACGGAATTTCTCCAGTATTGGCACGCCCGGTTCCAGCCCAAACAAGATGCGCGCAAAGATCTGGCGCGTGAGATCCGTAAGGTGTTTGTGCGGATCTTGAGGGACGGTCATTAATGCCAGTTGTTCGCCGATGAGCCTGGCGGCAAAAGCAGTTGATGCTGAGACGACTGGCTTTGCGAAAGCCCTTCGGAACATCGGGCCGTAGAGCTTGTAATTCATGGGCGCCATGAAACGAACAAAGTCACCGGTGACATCTTTTGAGAAGTCCTGGGGGCAGGGAGCGATGGCTGAGGCCTGTTCGCGGAGGAGACGGTGCGCCAGGGCAAGATCGGCAACGCAGATTACACGGTGATGAAACTGTGTGGTTTTGAAAATGGGGCCGTGCTTCTTTGCTTCTTCTCTATAGAAGCTTCTCTGCCTGATGGCACGGAGTGAGCTGAAGAGGGATAAGGAGCCGGGTGGTAAGGGTGCAGGCATCAGTGTGGGAATTGGTGAATTGGACGTTCTAAAGATTGTAGGCCACTTTGGTGACCTAGCTTGTTTGTGGAAATAGCATACTCTGGTTATGCACTGTTCATGGTTCTGAAGCCCGGCTACGAATCCGACACTGAGGCCCGCCAGAGGGATCAGCATTATTGGGAAGACCACCTGGCGGACGAACTCCGTATGGAGACACAGACGGAATGGCTGCGCTACTCTCGCGATCATTATGCCCAGTGGGTGCGCAGGTATTTAGCGGGTGGCGGCCGGGTTCTCAAGACAGATGCCTTTGAAGAGATCCGTGGGCAGGAAGTATTGGACGCTTTGTTTGCGAAATTCAGCGAAGTGGTAGTGGCTGATCTTGCATTCCCTGCGCTGAAGCAAGGATCGCGGTTACATCAGGACCGGAAACTTTGGTGGGTACAGGCCCCTGCCCAGGTGCAGCCCTACGCAGACTCCAGCTTTGACGCCGTCACTTCTTTTTCTACACTCGACCATTTCCAAACCGTAGGGGAAATCGAGGATAGCCTTCGCGAACTGGCCCGGGTGACTCGTGTTGGGGGGCAACTTCTGATCACCCTCGACAATCAAAGCAACCCGCTTTTGGCATTGCGCAATGTGATTCCGAATGCCTTGCTGCAGCGGCTTGGATTGGCACCTTACGAATATGGCAAGACACTCGATGCGGAAGCCTTTCGGGCTGTTCTGGATAAGACGGGCTGGGCTGTAAATGAATTTACGGCCGTTGTGCATGTGCCTCGAGCCCTGGCTGTGGCTGCCGCTCGTTTTTGCGGACGCAAACGCTTGCTCACCCCTGACTTGTACCGAAGCCTGCTGAGGCCTTTTGAACTGCTCGAAAAATTGCCTACGCGCTTGCGGACCGGGTACTTCCTGCTTGCAGCGGCTGAACGCAAAAGTGATGCCTCCACCGCCAGAAACCGTAGTAGCCTCTGACTTCTTTCAGCTTGAAGCCTGCCTTGGCAAATGCTCTGTTTGAAAACTGGTTATAGCCGGCAATCGCCACCAGTGCACGGGTGTGCGGAATCGATTTGCAGGCGCAGGAGATGAGCTCACCGAGAATCCCCTGGCCGCGGTAGGCGGGTTCGGTAAATGCGGCGTGCAGGTAGCATTCATGGGGGGCCAGATGGAGTTCTTCATCGATGTAGTCAAGCCGGCAGCTATTTACGGTGCGTGTCAGCCTGGAGACGATTTGTCCGTTGTGGCTGGCGATGAAACAGCTTTCGCCTCGGTGTGGATGACGTCCATCATCGGTGACCGTCTCCGATATTGCAATGGGAATTCCTGCCTTCAGCTCAGGCCGGTGGCGTTGGAGGTCCAGCGCGAAGATCGAAAGCTCGCGATAGAGCCCCAAACCTGCCAGAACGCGCAGATGAAGACCGGCGAGGCCGAAGTCCTGGATGTGGCTGCGGAGACGCTCAATTGGCCCTTGCTTCACTACTGGAATTGTACGTCGATACAACGATTTAGCGAGGGGCTAACCTTTCTTTATAATTCGTCGTCTTGCATAATGAGACATATCTATGCAGCCCCATGTGAATCCCGCCCCTGGCGAAGTTCCGCTCAAGCCGCCTGGCCCGACTGTGGTGCCAAGCCACGAAGACGAGCGTCGGCCTACGTCTAAGTGGCTGATTCTTTTGGTGCTTGTGGCGATTTGTGGAGCGGGTTACTGGCTGTGGCAAAAGCAGGAAGCGATGGACCGGCAGGCGGCTCAGGTACGCGAAGGCGTACGTACGGCTACGGTGCAGAGTGGGACTGTTGAAAAAACGAAACGCCTGGCTGGGGTGACTGCGGCAGAAAAGTTTGTTTCTTTGATTGCGCCTCAGATTCGCGGCAGCCGCTCTGGCCGTGGCAGAAGTGGATTTAGCCTTGCCGGAATGGAATCATCGAGCGTGGCGGCATTGCCCGCGTTGGGTGGTGGCGGTGCTCGCAGTGGTGGAGGCGGATCTTCTGGATCTGCGGCTGCTGCTGGTGCCGCTGGGTCGCTTGCATCCACGGGCGGTGGGGCGGCGAGATCTTTTGGGGGCTCTGGTGCAACCAGGGCAGCTTCGAGCCGTATCGCTTCCTCTTCTGCTGCTGGTGGTGCCAGAAGTGCCACTGGTGGTGCCGCAACGGGCACAAGTGCTTCCGTTGGTAGCGATGGATTGGGCTCGACTTCCAGAGAATTAGGCTCAGGCCTTGGCGGGCCCGGTGGTGGCGGTGGTGGTGGTGATTTCACCCTCGTATTGCAGAACCTGGTAAAGCCCGGCACGATCGTCAAGCAAGGCGATACAGTGGCTGAGTTTGATCGTCAGTACATGCTGCAGAGGCTTGAAGACTATCAGGCGACGATGGAAACGGCCAAGGCTCAATTGGCACAGCAGAAGGCGAATCTGGATCTGGCCCGCTTTACTCACAACCAGAATGTCGAGAAGGCCAAAGGGGCACTCGACAAGGCAAAGCTCGACATGAAGACCCTCCCGGTCTTGAGCACGATTGATGCCGAACGAGTGAAGCTCACGCTTGAAGAAGCTGAGGCGCAGTACAAGCAGCAGCTGGCTGAAGGCAAGTTCATTGACGACCAGGAAAAGGCCCAGCTCAAGTATGCTGAGCTCGAGTTCAAGACCCTTCAACTTGAATATCAGCGCTCGCAACAGAACGCAGACCGTATGCTTGCCAAAGCGAATATCGCCGGCATGACGGTAATGCAGAACATCTTCCGCGGTAGCGAGTTTGCGCAGATCCAGCAGGGCGATCAGATCTACCCCGGGCAATTCTTTATGCAAGTGGTAGACCCGAACTCGATGATCATCAACGCTACCGTCAATCAGGTGGATGGTGAGCAGTTGCGGATCGGGATGAAGGCGCGTGTGCGCTTTGACGCATATCCTGGCCTCGAAGTGCCGGCTCACATTGTAAGCATCGCTGCGGTGCCGAAGAGTGGTGGAATGCGCGCAAGCTTCGTGCGCGAGATTCCCGTGCGGCTCAAGATCGATCAGATGGACAAGCGGATTATTCCAGACCTCAGCTGCAGCGTGGACGTTGTGATGCTTGAGGAAAAAGATGCAGTGGTTGCTCCGCTGGCTGGTGTATTTGCCGACGATGAGTCTGGCAAGCGTGTGGTCTACATCAAGAATGGCGAGGCCTGGGATCGCCGTGAAGTTGAAGTGAGTCTCGAAAATTATCTGGTTGCCGCAGTTAAGGGTTTGAACAAAGGGGATGTGATCGCCCTGGACAAGCCTCCAACGGCCAACCTTGTGGCAAGTAAAGGGTAGAGCTGTATGTCAGAAATTAAACCAAAAATCCGAATTGGACAGACTGAGTCCAGTGTGCGCAACAAGCGTATTCTGATGGGTATCGTGGCACTGGCTTGCGCCGGTGGTGGCTATGCCGCTTTCAACTACAACCAGAAGGCCAGTGTGGTGGAAGTGCCGGTGGCGAAGGTGCGCAAGGGCAACTTTACGATCGTTGTCCGGGCGCGCGGTGAGATTCGCAGCGTAAACTCAGTGACGATCATTGCCCCGCAGGTGCCCGATCCGCGAATCGTGCGTCTGGCCGAGAGTGGCAAGCCGATTCGCAAGGGTGAGGTGGTGGTTGAATTTGACGCCGCGCAACAAGAGCAGAATCTGCTTGAGCGCAATACGAGCGTCCGCACCATCGACAGCCAGATTGTGCAGACCAAAGCCTCCCACCGGATTGTCACCGAAATGGATGGCATGAACAAGATGACGGCTGAGTACAACCTCGAACGCTCGAAGCTCGAAGCAAGCAAGGCCGAGGTTGTCAGTGAAATTGAAGGTGCCAAGAGCCGTATCGATGTCGGGATTTCCGACGGCGAACTCGGCCAGGTTGGGCAGACCATCAAGACGCATAAAGCTACTCAGAATGCAGACCTTGAACGCCTGGATCAAAACAAGGATAAGGCGGTTCGCGATGTGAACCGGGCCAAGGGGTATCTCGGCAACATGGTTCTCCGTGCGCCTGGTGACGGTATTGTGAACCTGCTGCCGAACTTCCGCAGCCAGGGTAGCTGGGGCTCGAGCCCGCCTCCGTTTAAGGAAGGCGACCGGGCCTGGACCGGTGCCGCGATCGCCGAAATCCCCGATCTTTCTTTGTTGCGTATCGACTTGAAGCTGGATGAAGTAGACCGTGGAAAGCTCGAGATCGGGCAGACGGTGAAGGTACGCATTGATGCCATTCCGGATCGCGAATTTGACGCCAAGCTCGACTGGATCAGCCCGATCGCTTCCGTACAGTGGCGCGGAATGGGTATGACTGAAAAGTCGTTTCCAGCCCGGGCGACGATCAATGGCACGGATAAGCGGTTGCGGCCTGGCATGAGCGCCTCGGCCGAGATCCTGATCGAAAGTGAAGCCAATATGTTGCTGATCCCCACGCGGGCCAGCTTTACGATTGGTGGCAAGCCTTCTGTATATGTTCAGAAGGGGCAGGCCTTCGCCGTGCGCCAGATTGAAGTGGGCAAGCGAAACGACAACGAGACGGTAGTGCTGAACGGGCTCAAGGAGGGTGAAGTGGTCACTCTTGAGAACCCATCCGAAGCAGCGCGCAAGCAGAAGAAACTATAAATCCCAGACATGCGAAAACTTATTGTTCGATTGATCATTCTCCTTGTGCTCGTGGGGGCTGGCTATGCTGCGTTCCTCGTCTACAAGCAGATTCCACAGCGTGAAGACTCACTGGCCACCACCAAGGTAAAGCAGAGCGATGTTGTTGTCCGCAGCTTTGCCCGCGGGGAATTGCGTGCTGTGCGCAGTGCGACGCTTACGGCGCCGAATTTGTTTGGCACGGTACAGGTGACCAAGCTCGCCACCCTCGGCGCATTGGCTCGTGAAAAGGATCTTGTCGTTGAGTTTGACGACGCTGAAGTTTTGTCGCGACTCGAAGAAAAGCAGTTGGAACTCGATCAGATCGACGAGCAGGTAAAGAAGGCTCAGGCGGATCTGGCCATTCGTGACAATCAGGATCAGGTGGAGCTCTTGCGCGCCCGCTACGGCGTGCGCCGGGCTGAGCTTGAGGTGAAGCGCAACGAGCTGATCAGTGCGATTGATGCCAAGAAGAATCAGTTGACGCTCGAGGAATCCAAGCGGCGCCTCTTGCAGCTTGAGAGCGATATCAAGAGCCGCCGTGAGCAGGCTCAGGCTGAGCTGGCTGTGTTGCGTGAGAAGACGAACAAGGCCAAGCTTGAACTCAATCGTGAGAAGCAGCGCCTGGCGCAGGTAAAGCTGCTGGCCCCGATGAGCGGGCTGGTTGCCGTAAAGCAGAACCGCTCCACGGTAATGATGTTTGGTATGTCTTTGCCTGACATTCGCGAAGGCGATCAGGTGCAGCCGGGTATGCCCGTGGCCGATATTCTCGACCTGAGCGAGATGGAAGTGGTGGCCAAGGTAGGAGAACTCGACCGGGCCAATTTGACCGAGGGTCAGGAAGTTTCGATGCGTCTTGATGCACTGCCGGAGAAGAAGTTTACCGGCAAGATCAAGTCGATGAGCGGTACGGCTTCGGCCAACATGTTTAGCTCCGACCCAGCCAAGAAATTCGATGTCATTTTTTCGATCGACATGCGCCAGTTGCTCAGTGCCCTTGGTGCGAATGAAACCCAGGTGAGCCGCATTCTGGCCCAGGCCGAGACCAACCGCAAGAAGGGTCCGATGACGGCCTTCAATGCTCCGCCGATGGCAGCGCAACCGGAAGGTGGCATGCCCCAGGGAATGGGCCAGCCTGCTGCAGCACCTGCTGAGCAAGCCGGCGCGCGACAGCGTGGTGCTGGTGGCAACAACATGGATCCCGAGTTGCAGCGTAAGCGGCGTGAACTGGTAACCAAGTTCAGCAAGGGCAAAGCCATGGCTGATATGACGCCCGAAGAGCGCACCGAAGTGATGGCCAAGGTAACAGCCGAATTGCAGAAGACGGGCGCGATGCCAGCAGGACGTGGCAATCGCGGCGGCGCGGCTCCCGGCATGCCGGCGATGTTCAATGTGGGCGGCTTGATGGTTTCACAGAAGGATTTGGATAACGCGAATTTGCCCACCCCTCCCGAAGAAGACAATCAACTCGATGTATTGCTCCGGCCGGGCTTGCTCGCTGATGTCGAAATCATCGTCGACAAGGTTCAGAATGCGATCAATGTGCCGATCCAGGCAGTCTTTGAAAAAGACGGCAAGCAGGTGGTTTATGTCAAAGTGGGCAATCGATTTGAATCCCGTGAGATCAAGCCACTCAAGAGAAGCGAGAACGTGATGATTGTTTCCAGCGGAGTAAAGGTAGGGGACGTCATCGCCATGGCAAACCCCGAAGCCAAGCCCGGAGACAAGAAAAAGACTGAGAAGAGTGGCGGCGCGGCGGCCGCGCTTCCTGGCGGCAAGGGAGGCATGTAGTCGCAATGAAGGGTTTATTTCAGGGGCTGATCCCAGAACTGGTAATGGGCTTGAGCAGCCTGCTCGTGCACAAGTTGCGCAGCTTGCTCACCATGCTCGGCATGATCTTTGGCGTGGGCGCTGTGGTGGCGATGTTGTCGATCACGGCTGGCGCACAAAAAGAAATGATGAGCTACATCGACTTGCTTGGTGTGAATAACATCATCGTAGAAGCCAAGGAATCTGTCGACAGAAACGAATTGCAGGCGCTGCGGCTGATATCTCCGGGCCTGACTTTCCGTGATTATCGCGCCATCAAAGAGAACGTACAGGGTCTTGAGGCTTCCACCCCCCGCAAGCGTTTCAAGCCTTTGAAGATTTTGCCGAAAACGACGGCTGAGGCTCCACTGCTGATTGGTGTTGAACCGAGTTACCTCGTGATCAACAGCCTGAAGGTGATTGAAGGGCGCTTCTTTAACGACAAAGACAACGACACCTCGGCCCCTGTTTGTGTTCTCGGTGAAGCGGCCAAAGTGAACTTGCTTGGCTATGAGCCCGCTGTGGGCAAGTATGTAAAGGTAAACGATACATGGCTGCAGGTGATTGGTGTCCTGTCGCAACAGGCCACTGCCGATGCCGAGATGGATGGCGCTGAAGCCTCCAATCGCAATAACCTGATCATCTCTCCGCTCAACACGGTGATGCGCCGTTTTGAAGACAACAATAGCTATCTCAAAGACGAGATCGACGGTATCTACATGCGTGTGGCGCCGGGTACGGATTCCATCGAGACGGCTGCCATCGTGCGCGCGATTCTCGATTCCACTCACAAAGATGCTGGCGATTACAACACGATCGTGCCGGCCGGATTGCTCGAACAGCGCCGCCGCACTTCGTTTATCTTCAGCGTTGTCATGCTTTGCATCGCTGGTATTTCGCTGCTGGTGGGCGGTATCGGCATTATGAACATCATGCTGGC